>JADFGO010000003.1 GCA_022567655.1 Candidatus Neomarinimicrobiota bacterium | reverse complement strand
AATATAGTGAAGAAACAGTTGATCTCGATGCGGGTGATCTTCTTGTCTTGTACTCCGACGGAGTAACAGAAACTTTTGACAGTAAGGAGAACGAGTTTGCTGAAAAAAATCTTACCGAGCTTCTCTTGAATAATCTCGAACATGAGAGCAAGGAAATTATTGAGAACATACTCGATTCTTTAAAAGAGTTTTCAGGTGATGAGCATTTCGATGATGACGTTACTCTCCTTATCGTAAAACGCACTACCTGACCTCATACAAAGCAAAACAACCAATAAACCGATATCTTGCTGTTGCATTTGAACCACATAACAATTATACTTATCAACCAAACAGAATAAAAACCGGATAATAAAAAATGGCTTCGATATTTGTAGTCGACGACGATAGCGTCATACGTGCGAATCTTCAGGAATTCCTTCAAATGGAAGGACATGAGGTTGAAACCTTCTCGAGCGGTGAGGATGCTCTTTCCCGGATAAGCAACGAAGTTCCCGACCTAATGCTGATCGATCTCCGGTTGCCCGGTATCGACGGGCTTAATCTACTTGAAAAAGTCAAAAACGAGTCACAATCCATACAGGTAGTGATTATTACAGGTCATGCCGATATTTCCTCAGCCGTCAAAGCTATAAAACTCGGAGCTCGTGACTATATAAAAAAACCGTTTGACATGGAAGAAATTTCTATCATTGTGCATAAGGCGGAATCCGCCGGAAAAATGGATGAACATCTGGCTTATCTGCATAAAGAGGAACAGACAAGACTTGGCTTTGGAGAGATTATCGGTACCAGCGAGGCGATAAAAAACGTTTTCAGATTTGTCCGTCAGGTTGCGGACTCCCCTAAAACGACCGTCCTCATACGGGGAGAAACGGGAACCGGAAAGGAACTTGTAGCGCGGGCTATCCATAACAACAGTGATCGCTCTAAAAATCCCTTTATAGAAGTAAACTGCTCCGCTTTTCAGGAAACACTGTTGGAGGCGGAACTCTTCGGACATGAGGCAGGAGCATATACCGACGCTAAGGAACGGAAAAAGGGGCTTGTAGAATTATCTCACGAGGGATCGTTCTTCCTCGATGAAATCGGAGATATGAATTTAGGCTTACAGTCTAAAGTTCTCAAAGTAATAGAGGAACAGGTATTTCGAAGAGTGGGGGGAACCAAACAAATATCTGTCGACACTCGCATCATAAGCGCAACATCCCGTGACCTTGAAAAGCTGGTCTCTGAAGATAGATTCCGCCAGGATCTGTATTACAGACTTAACGTTGCAATGGTCGAGCTCCCTCCTCTTCGAGATAGAGATGAGGATATTATTCTGCTCGCAGAGCATTTCGTCGGCGTTTACAATGCTGAGTTCAAAAGAAATATCCGGGGGTTGCTGCCTGAAGTGAAAAGTCTGATGATGAGATATTCCTGGCCCGGGAACGTCAGAGAGCTAAAGAACGTTATCGAAAGAGCAGTTTTATTTGAAAAAGGAGAGTATATCTCGACTGAAAGCATTAGAATAATATATGCAGCGGTAAATCCCGAAGCAGCCAAAACTGTTACACAGCTTACGGCTCAGCAAACCGAGATATCCGAAGAAGGAATATCGCTTGACGAGATTGAAAAATCCTTTATACAAAAAGCTCTCGAATCTGCAAAAGGAAATCAGACTCGAGCAGCGCAAATGCTGGGTATTTCACGGGAAAAAATAAAATACCGGATGAAAAAACATAACCTGAAGTAAGCATCCGGGCTATATCAACCGGTTGAAATAAACCTAATATAATTCATTTAAACCTAATTTTGCGTACGACATCTGCGCTTATCTCTCTGATTTAATTTAAATAAAATCTTATTTTTTTAGTGCTTTTGGCTTAAAATAAAGCTATATTACGTGTGGGGACCCATCTTTAGATAGTTATTACTTTAGAAAATGTGATATCTGGCACATGTTGTGCCTTTGATGTTCATAACTTGTTTGCGCCGTATTTCTAATTTAAGGTTTTAGAAGGATGTTGGACTAACACTAAACAAATAGGGTGATACCATGAAAAGGAAGAAACTGATTCCTATAATCAGTCTTATGGTTATAGGAGCGTTATTCCTCCTGGGTTGCAGTGGCGAAATGCTCACAGCACCCGGAGAGGAACACAGTAACCAGATTGCAGTTGCTGAACAACAGGGCGTACCATTTGACCAGTTAAATCTGGTCTCCTGGAAACCTGAATTAGTAAGTCAACTTCAGGTGCTGAACAAAAAAGCTCAAAGACCTTACGAGCGAAAAAAGATTCGAGCAAACCGTGGCGGCACTGTAGGAGGTGGCAAAACGTATGGGAATAAAGTTGACATACCGCGTAGAGCTTTAAGCGAGGATACTTGGATATCGGTCGAAGTTCTGTGCGTTGACTCTAAGGGAGAGTGCATCCCGGTAGTAGAATTCTTACCGAATATGAACTTTCTGCTTAACGTCACGTTGACACTCTCTTACGACGTACTTGAATTCTCCGGCGATCCGAATTTACTCAAAGTATATTGGTATGACAGTTCAACCGGACTTTGGGTGGAGGCACAGGATCCGGTCCTAAACGAAGCAGACATGACCGTATCAGTTCAAGTTGACCATTTCACGCAGTATGGATGGTCCTTATGATATTGCAGGGATTATTCAAAATGAATTGGTTAATCAATAAAAACATTAATTTGAGGGACTGACATGGAAACTAAAATTGGAAAAACCCTTCAGGCATTCCTCGAGAAAATCTCTGGATTGGCAAATAATCGTTGTGGAAGATCTTTTGCCAACAAGATGAGATCGCTCAGGACTGAAAGGGAAAGACTGCTGAAGAACAACTGGCGAAAGCTGCCGCCTGAAGCCTTGATTTCCGCGGAGAAACAAGAGATCTTCAGAGTGATAGATTTCGATACGATTGTTCTGAACGCTGTTGAATACTTGACGGAAGAAGAATATGTCGAGTTCTTATTCGAAGTGGCGGAGATTTCCATCGGTTTTAGCGAAATGGAGAAGGCACAACGGCTTCTGCATATGGTTGTAACTAAACTGAAGAAATTTGCGACAGAGCTTCTTCTGGCTAAGTCACATCAGCGACTTGGAGACATCTCTTTTTATAGGAACAACTGGGTAACTACGCTCAGGCATTATAAAAAGGGTCTCGACCTATTCACCGAATCGGGTGATAAAAACGGAATGGCAAATGTAAAGAGCTCTATGGGTTCAACCCTGGTTAGACAAGGTGAAATAGTCAAGGGTGAGAAGCTTTTGCGCGAGGCAAAGAGTATAGCCAGTAGAACCAAAGCAGACGATTTGTCGACTGCTATCAAAGCTAAAATCAACTATAATCTCGGGAATGTTTACAGCATGCAAGGGATCTGGGATAAGGCAATGAATTGTTATAAAGAGTCCTTATCGTTGATAGGTAGAAAACGAGACGATGCTGAAAGAGCTTACCTGTACCTTAATATAGCGATCATATATAAGGCACGCGGTGAGTATGAGAAGGCTCTGGAACAGTTCCAGAAAAGCATTAAGTTCTCCATTAGTGCGGAAGACCCTTATAAGAAAGGGTTGTCTTATCTTGGAGAGGCTGAGCTTTACTGCAAAACAGGCGATTGGGCTGCCAGTACTGCATTGGCGACAACCGCTTTCAGAATATTCTCAGAGCTGGGAGACCGTCTCAGCGTTGCCGAAGTTTATAAGGTATTCGGCATAATAAATCGCGAGAATAGGAGATATGACACCGCACTTTCGTATCTCAAGAATAGCAAACGGATAAACGAAGAATACGATAATCCGCTGAACCTCGGTGAAACGATGGTTGAAATTGCCAAGCTTTACGGAGTGAAAGGCGGAGAAACCGATAAGGCAAGGGAAAGCGCAGAATCCGCTATCGCATGTTTCAAAAAGATCAACGCGGATGTGAAAGTGACTGAAGCAAAGGAGATGTTAGCAGCCTATACTGCTTAACGTGGTTGTAAAGGGGCTTCATTTACTTATTTGTAGCGCTTAAAAATATCTTTCGGGCTGAAGAACCGGAATAATCTTCAGCCCGAAAGTTTATCTAACAGAAAATATTGAGCTGAATTTATCGCTCGTTGGAGTTACTTTAGGAGACATGGGAGTGGAGGAATACCTAAAGACTATTTTCGACAATATCACAGAGTTTATTGCTTTGTGTGATAAGGATTTTAATATCATATATTCGAATAAACCTGCGGATATTGTTCTGGGACAGGGTAAAAGTTTAGTCGGCTCACACTGCTACAGCAGTTTTCGCGGCAAGGACGAAAAGTGTGCTGACTGCCCGCTCTTGCCTTCGCTCGAAAGCGATACGATAATCCCTATCGAAACTTTTGATGACCGGTTCGAAGAATACTTTGAGGAGAGAGCGTATCCCATCGTAAATGAAAACGGCGATCTCGATGGATTTGTCCTTATGAGCAAGAATTTGACGAAATCGAGAGAAATAGAAGAGAAGTACGCTCAGGCAAAAAAATTGGCAGCGTTGGGACAAATTAGTTCAGGAGTAGCACATGACTTTAACAACGTCCTTACGGGAGTGCTGGGCAGGGTTCAATTGATTAAAAGGCAGACAGAGGATGCCGGAATTCTTAAAAACCTCGATATGATCGAAACCGCCGCACACGACGGCGCCGCCACCGTCAAAAGGATGCAGGACTTTGCCCGTTTACGGACTGATGAGCAGTTCGTTTCCATAGACATAAAAGAGATAATCGAAGAAGTCTTGGCTCTGACGAGACCGAAATGGAGAGAGAACGCAGAAATGCAGGGTGTCATCATCGAACCTGTAGTCGAAATGGATTATGGATTGCACGCACTCGGAGACCCTTCGGACCTTAAAGGTGCCTTTACGAATTTGATCTTCAATGCCGTGGACGCAATGCCTGAAGGAGGCGTACTCACCATCAGCGCTCACGAGGATGGGGATAAAATCGTAATTACTTTTAAGGACACCGGTATCGGTATGACGGATGATACCATAGAAAGAATTTATGACCCGTTCTTTTCAACCAAAGGGGTCAAGGGAACCGGTCTCGGCATGAGTGAAGTGTACGGCGTTATCAAACGGCACAAAGGAAACCTGGAAACAACGAGTAAAATAGGTAAAGGCTCAACCATTGCAATCACATTACGCGCTGCGGCGGCAACAGAGAAAGGAGACGAAATAGATAAATACGAGCATGAAGAGAAAAGCAGAATACTTATCATAGATGATGAAGAATATATTCTTGATATGCTGAAGGAGCTGCTTGAGGATCAAGGTCATGTTGTAACAACCAGCTCTTCAACGGTAAACGGGCTTGAACTCTTTAATAAATCAAACTTTGACGTTGTCATAACAGACCTCGGTATGCCCGAGATGAGCGGTTGGGAGGTAGCCGAACGAATAAAAAAAATGAACAGCGCAGTCTCCGTAGTTCTCCTGACAGGGTGGGCATTGAACTTAGATGCGGAAAAAATTCGGGAAAACGGAGTTGACTTCACACTCCAAAAACCGTTTTCCGAAGATGATCTGTACAAATTGATCACGGACGCCAAGAAGCTGAAAATTGAAAGGTCCTCAGAAACCTCTCTCTGAAACATCTCACGTCTGAATTCAAGCGACTGATTTCCATTTTAAAACCAGCGGATTGTTTCTGATTTTTCGTAAATCCTCTTGCGTTCACAGTAGACAATATCTTTCTTTTTAATCTGTCATAGGTTAATTTAACAGTATCTGATTATGAGCCTGTTTATAAATCCATACGACAAAGACCTGCCCCAGAAAGTTCTTCAACTTAAACCGATGAGAGGCTATTGCTTCATCATAGACATCGCGGGCTCAACCGAGCTAAAGGATATCGATCTGTCCAAATGGATTGTTTTTATCTACAACACATTCGCGAACATTATGGGAAATCTCTTCATGAAATTCAATCCTATCAAGAGTCTGGGCGATGCGCTTATGTTCTTTATCCCGGAAGGAAAAATGGAAGATGAAACTCCCATTACGCTGTTCCATGCTCTTTGGAATATAATATCGAGCGACGAGCCCAACCTCAAAGAGGTTAAGATAGGCGCCACGTTTTGCTCGGAAGCATATGACATAACTTTCGTACCCGATTCCATAGATATATACGGCAAAGACATTGACCTTACAGCCCGCCTCGCTTCCTTAGCGGAGAGTCAGGAAATTATGATGAATTTTGCGTTTGTCGAAAAGGTCAAAGAAGAGTATGAGAAGTCGGGGAAATCTTTATCCTACGCCGAGGTAGAGCAAATTAAAGGACCCTGGCCTACTAAAATTAGCGGATTTAAAGAATACCAGAATATTTATAAAGTTACGAAATAAGCCATAGAATAGTCTTAGCAAGTAACTGCTCCTTTAATTAAATTATCCCGCAAATATTCATGCTGTACAGTTTATGTCCCGAGAGAGTTAAATATGAAACGTGCTCAATTAAAATTCAGCTTCGCTTTAACTCTAACGGCTGCGATTATTTTGCTGAGCTCCTGTTCCCATGAGGGTTTGGTCACTGAAAAGATTGACCCGTCCTTATATGAATTAAGAAAATTTTCATCCGATTCCACTCTCGGGAGTAACACCAAATTTATAGTTTACGGAGATAATCGCCCCGGTTGGCGCTTATACGAAAAAGTCATAGAAGAAAGCAACTGGAAGACCTGGAGCCTTCCCGTTCATCTGCCCGCGTTATTAGTCAACGGATTTTGGGGTACGATAAATTATATCCGTTACATACCTGATTACGGCAATCCCGAGCGTAGATTAGTATTAAGAGAAATTTACAATGAGGCAATAACACAGAATATTGATTTTGTGGCACATACCGGGGACATCGTCCAGAACGGAAAACATCCGCTCCATTGGGACAGATTCCTCCGTGAGACAAAAATCGAAATTCCGTTATTAAATACACTTCCCTTCTATCCGGTTCCCGGAAATCACGACCAGGCTAACAATAAAACTTACGGCGCTCATAATTATGATGCGGTATTCCCCGGCGCTCGTTTTTACGTAAAACAGTTACCTAATGCTGTGCTTATCTTTCTCGATACGAGTATTTTACACGACAAGGACAATAATTTGGGTTCCCATGCTGTGAGGGACTCGCTTTTCAGAGAGTATTATGTATCATCGGAGAAGAATTCAAAAAAATCCTGGCTCGAGAGACAACTGACCGATGCAGCCGGAAAGTTCAAGATAATAGTAATGCATCATCCACCCTTCAGCTTCGGTCACCACTCGGATGCCTGGGATATGGACGGAACGGACTCTGAAACATACAGATGGCGGGAAGAACTCTTAACCTTGCTCAAAAATGAAGAAGTTGAATTGATTTTTGCGGGGCATGAACATTATTATGAACACAGCTTACTGAGTTATGTCCACAACGGTAACGATAAACAAATGAATATCGTCATAACCGGGGGTGGAGGCACGCCTCTCAGAGAACTGACAAGTCTGGAAGAGGTAGAAAATATCGCATCCAGATTTCGGTCACAGGGTCACTCCGTCGAGGTGATATCGCGATTCGAATCGTATAATTACTGTATCGTTGAATTGAGAGACGATAAAATTTTTATTCAGGTAAAAAAGGTACATACTGACGAAAAGCGGGGAGCTGAAATAATAGACGAAATCGTTATTAAGTAGTGTGCGGCGCTACCTTAAATAAAAGCCTTCACGATTTCATTTTGTAAGCCGTCCAACTCAGAGTTCGCTTGCTCCACTTCACTGATCTTTTTGCGCAGCTCCTTTATCAGGCGCTGTTTTTCGAGTCCGTTTCTCAAGACTATGAGCATATTATCATTGTCCCAAGGTTTTTCCAAGTACTGGAATAATCCTACTTCATTTATGGCTTTGATAGCGTTTTCCTTATCGGCATATCCTGTGAGAATTATCCGGGGGATCTCAGGTTTTAATTTTCTTACTTCCGAAAGGAAGGAAATTCCGTCCATCTCCGGCATAAGGAAGTCCGACATCACCAAATCAACGTCGCTATTTTCCAAATGCTTCAAGGCTTCCTCGGCAGAGGTGAACGTGGTAACTTCATACTCGGTTTCCAGAGATAAAAACGAACTTAGGCTTGTAAGAACTAATTCCTCATCGTCCACAATAACTATCTTTGGAGTCCACTCCGAATTATTCAATCGCTCTTTTCCTTATCAATATATTCCTGTGATTCACATTTGATGACCGAGCAAACGATAAGATATAGATAACGCAGGTCAACCACAACCAATTATCTGAAAGGTTCCGAATTAACCTATTTAGTTAGAATTTTCCGGTTTTCCGCTGACTTTGCTTACGATACTCTGAAGTTGTTTCGCCATTGCTTTTAATATGCCTTCAGTAATGCGGACGTTATCGGCGAGTATGTCGATCATATCTTCTTTCTGAATTTTCAGAAGATCGCTCTTCTCGAGCGCCGTCGCCGACACCAGCCTCGGTTCGTCGTTAAATAGCGACCATGCGCCGAAAGCGTCATTTAAAGATGCGATGAGGACAATAGATTCTCCACGGTGAAGCTTGACTTTTCCGCCAATCAGAAGATACATGGAGTCTGAAAAATCGCCTTCTTTATAAATCACCCCGTCCGCTTCGACTCCAACTTCTTCTGTAATATTTGCTATCTGGCTTAAACCCTCTGTGGAGACATGCTCGAAAATTTCTACGTCTTGCAGGAATATTACTTTTTCTATTATTGACAGCATCTCTCTAATTCCTCTTTAATTCATCAGAGCATGTTCCGCGGTCTCACGCACGATCGCATCGGGATCATTGACGAAACTCTCAAATTTCTCGGTATACTTGCCGCCGTTCAACGCATTAGCAAGATAGATCGAACATGCCTTAAGCCAATTACTATCATCCTCCATCAATTCATAAATGCATTGTTCTTCGTTTTCGAACGATATTTCGAATAAGATCATGGCTTTTTCTGCGAGAGAATCAGGAGTGTCAGTCTCAATTATGGGGATAATGGTGGATTTCAATTTACGGCTAAGTGAATTATCAAGAAATTCTATGGCGTCTGCTTTTATATTTTTATTTCTGCTCGCGATTCCGAGGTAGGCGTTATACATATCCGACGACAGGTACAAAAGCCCGAGCAGTCTGAATATCCTTTCTAATATATTATTAAATTTATCTTCTATGGAGATTATAAGAAGCCGCCTCGCTTTCATGAGAGCCTCTTCATCTCGGTTTTCAGTCATCGAGTTCAAAGCCTTTTTTTCTACCGAGAGTATTGATGATAACTTGTAGTAATAGTTGACTTCAAGAGCAATCGTTTTTTGGATGATCGAGTTATCGATCCTCATTGCGGGAAATTTCGTTTTGAGCTTGTTAAGAGATTTTATCATCTCGAATCTCAACCCGAGTTCACTCGTCGGTAATTGTTCCAACAAGGCGTTGGTTTGGGAATCCGAATATATTCGCGCTAAAACGTCGGGGATTGCCTTCCTGATCAAATAATCTACTTTTTCATCCTTCAATTTTTCCGACAACAACCCGATAGCATCCTCACCTATTCGCGTTATCGCGTCCCGAACGTGAACTTTTAGATCGCTGTTGTTAAGATTTTCTATTAAGAATTCCAAAAAATCTATCGATGCGGTCTTTCCCATGTTGATCACCGCCGATTTTTTTACGTCGATGGAATCATCTTCAAAGAGATCGATCAGCTTATTATATAATTTTGCAGATAATGACGTTCCAATAAAGTTTGCTGCGTTGATCTTCAGCAATGTTACCTTATCCGGCTCTAACAGTTTCATAGACTCTTTCGCAAACACCGATTTATAGATTTCTTCGATATCCATACTTTTACGCAATTCAGAATTAGTGCAGCAATCCTCAGCAACACACATCATCGTGGCAATTTTAATTTTCAGGTCTTCTTTTTGTAGATATTCACTGATAAAATCGTTGGGATTTTCGGATTTGTCGTAAAGGTAAATTATCGCATTTGTTTTTACTTCCATATCCGGATCCTCTACCAACGGTAGAACCAATTCGTAAAATTCTTTTCTGTCAAATTCGCTAATCAATTTCAGCGCCTTGCTTTTAACCTCAGCGGACTTGTGCTGTAGCAACTTCTTTAGACGTGGAATTAATCCATCCGATTTAACATTTTCAATAAGACTAAGCACGTACAAAATCTGCCTTTCATTGTCCCCTTCGAGAGCTTTATAGAGACTATTGAGAATTGAAGCGTCGTTCAGATTATACGGCTCCTCCTCAAAATTTATGAATCGCTTCTCGATTGCCATTCTGAAGGAATTTACATATTCGCTCTTGATTTTATATATCATATAGAGCCAGATGAGAATAAAAAATATTATTATCCAACTAATCTGTTGAACAGAAATAACAAAGACAAGTGTTGCGATAAGTAATAAAATGCCGCTGACTCCTGTAGCAAAATTATCAACGAATACGTCTATGAAGGCTTTTACTCTGTTTTTTACTTCGGCTGCTATCGGCAAGGACAACAGCTCTCTCGCTGCTTTGTTTATCGATTGTTTTAATGCTCCGTCGTTCACTTTGATCAATAGGGCGGAGTAAATTCCCGGATTAATTATTATCGCTCCCGCGCCTATTAAAATTCCAATAGGCAGGAGAAGTAATGATATGCCGACACCGAAATAATTAATCATTCTCCCGGTAATGAATAGCTGAATCAGGAGAGATAAAATACTTAAATTCGAGAGCCAGAATCCGAAGAAAGCGGTCAGTTTGTCTTCATCTTGAATCGTTTCAGACGCAATTAAGTTAAATTGGTAATCGGCAAGATTTGCGACCAAAACGCTTACTCCGACTATACCCATCAGTAAAGTCAAATACTTGGATTTGAATATGACGGATATGGTTCTTTCAGGTATAGACTGCGTCTTGGTCCTGGTCTTTACGAGGTGGCGTTCAGCATAGTTCTTTTTCCCGTAATTCACCCAGGCATATCTTCCGATAAAAATACATAAAAAAAGAAATACTGCGCTGAGCAGTATCAGGTTCTCGGTACCTAACCTCGGAGCGATAAAGTTTGTGAGATACCCGCCGAATATGCCTCCGGAAATCCCGCCGGCTCCTACCAATCCAAACAGGCGTTTAGCCTCCCGTGATGTGAAGATGTAATTGGACAAGAGCCAGAATTGCATCGTCGTGATTACCCCGAATATAGAGACCCAGATATAAAATATATATATGATCCAGACGCTCTCTACCCCGAAATAAAAGAGCGCCCAGAATGCGAGCAGGCTCAGGATTGACAGGTCTAATACCGCTCTTAACAATTTTCCTACATGAAACTTTGTCGAATATTTTGAAAAGAGCGTTACCACTATCGCCGAAAAAACTGCCACAAGAATAAAAGCATAAGGCAGTTTCGAAATCCCTACGTTTACCAGGAAGAGTGAGTTACGTACCGGCTTGACTATTAGCAGCGACGTCACGAGTAAAAAGATAAATGAGAACATCAGCGCGGTTCTCGCACCTTCACCTTCCTTCAGGCTGAATATCCTTCTTATTTGTTTTATAATTCTGAGCTTCAATCCCGTTCCTTCAGTCCATCATCTTAATGTACAACTACGCATAATCGTCAGAGCAGTGTTCTGTAGTATGGATATATCAAGTAGGAAAATTAATTTTCATTAATTTCAAAATGCAAGACGTCTTTGCTAACCCTAATCAGAACCGGCAAGCTCGTTGAATCTCCTGCCTACATATTTAATGATAAATATCCAGATGATTACCGCAATAAGCGTTGCTAACGAGAGCCATCTGACACTTGAATAGTCCTTAAACAGTAGCGTTATCCCAAGACTCAGAACGACCGCAACGGCTTTTGCAAACCTTTGGATAAACATGTCGATAAAAGCTTTTGCCTTATATTTCTCATCCCTCGTGGTTGGGACGTACAGAGTTTCTTTTGCCGATTGATTTATAGAGTAGCTAAACCCGTTATCGGCGGTGTTGAGGAAGCTGCCGACCCAGAGAACGGGAATTGCGATAAAAGCCGATGAGCCGATGAGTATTGCAGCTGGTAAGAACAACAGTGCGGCAGTCAATCCGAATCGGGTCATAATGAAACTTGTGAGAAACAATTGAACGAACATGGAGACAATATTAGTAATGTTGAACATCATGGTAAACTGTCTTCTTATGTCCGGTCCATCCAGATAATGTTCAATAGTGGAGGTAAACTGGAAGTCCATCAGGGTAGATACGATTTCATAAAGCCCGACTATTCCCGCAATTGCCAATAGATATTTTGACCTGAAAACCAATTTAGCGCCCTCAATCGCCGGATTTTCGGCTTTATCCTTCTTTTCAGTCGGTTCCTCTTTCGCCTCAATAACCGGACGCGGATTTCTGTCGACGTATCTACCCGCGAATCCGGCAAGGACGATGATCATCAATGCGATTACAACACAGATCCACAACCAGTTCGTGATACTGATATAATCAACCCATACCCTTACGAACGTACTGCCGAACACACCGCCGAGAACACCACCGAAACCCACAAACCCGTATAATCTTTTTGCAGAGTCGGGTGACACACTATCGTTCATAAATGCAAAAAACGTCGCAACCATGAGCGTACTGAAGAGATCTCCAAAAAGGTAAAAAGACCAGATTATGATATCGCCGGCATTCTCTATTATCATCCCGTACATGATATACGAGACAATAAAAAACGCTGAAAAAATATATGTCAATTTCTGTCTGCGATATCTGGTTGCAAGCCATGTAAAAACAACCACAGCAAGAAACGCAACTACCATGTTCAGTGTCTTCGCAATCAACTCGGCTTGCGAACCTCTGAGGTGCCATTGTAAGATATCCACACCCGTCTGGTCGTAAAATGTGATGAATAGAGACTTTTTTAACGGTTTTAATATCCAGAAAGTCGAAATGACGAGGAAAAAGTAACTGAACATTATTAAAGAGAGCGGTAACTCTTCTTTCTTTATGTCCATAACCATTTTAAACGGATTTATCATAGTGCGCCGCTCTCTTATCAGCTATCCCCGCTGATAGTTTTTTAAAAAGTGAAAAGAGTCAGTCGATTAACAAAAAATTCAACTCGAACACAATTCATCTTTGCCCCTTCGTTTTCTATTGAGTCCCAATTAACCGAGCCTGGAACCGGAAGGTATCTGATTCATACGACAATTGTTCCGATTATGTTTTTATTAAAATGGCAAGTGAGATGACTTGTTCGCTTTAATCTCACTTTAGTTAAATTATTTGATATAACTTACGCTATTCGGTATACAATTCATAGTAGTATAACTTTCCCCACTCAAGAACGGCGAAATTATAGATCGATTCCGGTAATTCTGAGACAACACCGAATTTCGCGTTTAACTAATACTTGGGCATAGACGGGTCAACGGTTTCCGACCATGCAAGAGTTCCGCCGTAAAGGTTGGCTACTCTGCTGAATCCGGATTTCTTAAGGAAACTCGCAACAGCGAAAGAGCGCTCGCCGGATTTGCAATATATCACAAGGTCCCTGTGCATATCCAATTCAGAGAGTCTGGAAGGTATCTCCTGCATCGGGATATGAACGCTGCCCTCAATCTGACATATCCTTGTTTCTACCTCCTCGCGGATGTCGAGTAGGAGAAGATCATCACCGCTGTCCAACTTTTCCTTTAATTCAACAGGAGTTATCTGGCGAATTTCTCCTGCTTCCGCTTCAATTTCAGGTTCCACTCCGCAAAAATCATCATAATCGATCAGTTCGGTCAGTTCCGGATTTTCGCTGCAAACCTTACACTCGGGATTCTTTTTTATGTTAAGTTTTCGGAAATCCATGTTCAGAGCGTCTATCAGCAGAAGCTTTCCGGAGAGGCTCTCCCCAATTCCGACAATCAGTTTGATAGCCTCGGTCGCCTGCATGGTTCCCACTATTCCCGGTAATACCCCTAACACGCCCCCTTCGGCGCATGATGGCACAAGCCCGGGTGGCGGCGGTTCGGAATACAGGCATCTGTAACAGGGTCCGCCCTCGAAATTGAAAACGGAAACTTGACCGTCGAAACGGAATATGCTGCCGTAAACGTTTGGTTTTCCTTCTAAGACACACGCATCGTTTACAAGGTATCTTGTTGGGAAATTATCCGTACCGTCCACGACCACATCATATTTTGAGATCAGACTCCTTGCGTTTTCGGATGAGAACCTCTCTATATAACTATCAACCTCCAATCTCGGATTCAGGTCTTTCAATCTCTTTTCAGCTGCTTCCAACTTTGGCTTTCCAACGTCCGAAGACCCGTATAATACCTGTCTTTGCAGGTTCGATTCATCGACGACGTCATAATCGACTATTCCGATCCTTCCGACTCCGGCGGCAGCCAGATAAAGAGCGGCGGGGCATCCGAGTCCTCCGGCGCCGATGAGCAATACCGACGAAGCCTTCAACTTTTGTTGACCCTCGATATTTACCTCAGGCATAATCAGGTGCCTGCTGTATCTCATAATTTCCCAGTTATCGAGCGTAACGGCGGTTCCGCCTGCAATCGCCGGAATTATCGAAATTTCATCACCTTCATTTAGTTTGCTGTCAAGACCATCTCCGAAACGAACGTCCTCATTGTTCAGGTAGATATTCACAAAACTTCTGAGCGCTCCGTCGTCATCATAGAGATGCCGACCTAAATCTGCGTACTCTTTCACAAGCGCCTTCAGCGCCGCAGAAACAGATAATTCCTCTATGCTTAACGACAGAGTCGATTGATTATTCGTATACCTCCGTAATGGGGAAGGTATTCTGATATTTACGTTCAAAACTATTACTCCTCTCTATTCACTATCTCTACTGCTTTAAATTCACTTCTGTCCTCGGCAAGCTCCCACGCAGTGACGTCGGTCGTATTGCCGTTGTTCACCGAAAAAATTATATAAGTAAAACCGGGCAGTGCGGCTTCTCTATCCGTCTCCGACGGCGTTGCCGGATGATTCGGGTGGGAATGATAGACACCCGTGAGACTGAGTCCTTTATCATCCGCAAATTTTTCCGCTTCCATGAAATCCTCCGGCGAGATCAAATAACGTCTTGCCTTAAAATCCGGATGCCTGTTTTTGACAATGCTTATATCTTCCACAATCGTCTTCTCATCTCCGGCGCTGCCGAACATAAATCCGCAGCACTCCTCCGGAAATGAAGAGGAAGCGTGTTTTTCCATCCGGCTGAAAGTATCGTTTTCTAACTGTATCTTGTTCATCTTATCAAACCCGTCTGAATCTCTCTAAGGTCAACTCCATAGACCAGCGCTAAAATATCTTTCACCGATGTCGGGTAACAGTGTCACAATATTCCCTTCCCCGATCTCTTTTGCGATTTCACCGCAAGCGTACAGATAAGCTCCTGATGATTGTCCCAGGAAAAGACCTCGCTTTGCGAGCTTTGCGCAAGTTCGTTTGGCGTCTTCCGCCGAGACGTCAATTTTTTGATCCACAATTCCCGAATCGTATATCTCCGGGATAATCGAACCCGGATCATCCAACGGTTTTAATCCCTCGATGCCCGGAAACGTTTCGGCATTTACCAGCACAACTTTCACGTTCGGATCGGACTCTTTCAGCCGTCTTCCGATGCCGGTTATAGTGCCGCCGGTACCGACTCCCGCAACAAAATGAGTTATTCTTCCCTCTACCTGATTGAGAATTTCACCCGCTGTTCCGTAATAATGCGCCTTCCAATTGTATTCGTTTGCGTATTGATCGATCAGGATATATTTATCCGGATTTTTTTCGTGCAGCCGGTGTGCTTCGCGCAGCGCTTCGTCATATCCTTCGAGGGGGTCGGTACTGATAATTTTAGCTCCGTGCGCCCTTATCCTCTCTATCCGTTCCCGGCTGGCGTTGCCCGGTACAACTATCTCAACATTTAATCCGAGTACAGCGCCTATCATCGAATAGGATATTCCGGCATTCCCGGACGAACTGTCGAGTATAGTCTGTCCCGGCTTCAACTCTCCGGAAATCAGCGCTTTGGCAAGCATCATCAGTACCGGTCTGTCTTTTACCGATCCCCCGGGATTTAAGAACTCCGCCTTCCCGCTGATCTTTACGCCGGGATATTCTTCCTTGAACAGATCCAATTCTACCATAGGAGTATTGCCGATGAGTTTTAATGCGGGATACTTATCAAAAAAATCTTCGGGCACTGATTCGAAGGTATTCATATTCGTACGGTTATTTCTCTCAGTGAGCGGCATCTTCTGATAGTTCTTCAGATTTCATGATTGTCAAGTACGTGACATATCCGTCTTTGTGGGGTCCGGTTTATCCTTGTCGGAAATCAACTCCTTAGAGGCTTTTCTAAGCGCTTCTTTGTCATAATCACCTGTCAGCGCTAAACGGCTTAATACCGTGTAAGCGATAAATTCGGCGTTTACTTCAAAGTACTCTCGCAGTTTATCCCTCGTGTCGCTTCTTCCCCAGCCGTCTGTCCCGAGTGATGTGATACCGTTTTTTATCCATGGCCCCAACGAATTGGACAGGCTTTTTAAATAATCCGAAGCTGCGATCACGGGTCCCTTCTCATTTTGGAGAAGCTTACTAACATACGGAATTCTCGGTTCTTCAGGGTGCAGTATGTTCCAGCGTTCGGTTTTCACTGCATCCCTGTACACCTCACTATAGCTCGTGACGCTCCATACATTTACGGCTATTCCATATTTTTCAGACAGAATCTCCTGCGCCTTCAGCGCTTCGTTTAATATCGCACCGCTCCCGAAAAGTTGGGCGGCGGCTTCACCGGTTTCAGCCTCGCGCAATTTGTAAATGCCTTTGCAAATTCCGCTTTCCGCTCCATCGGGCATTGAGGGCATAGAGTAATTTTCATTTCCGAGCGTGATATAATAAAAGCTGTCCTCTAAATCGCTGTACATTTCCTTAATTCCACGCAAAACTATCACCGCAATCTCGTAAGCAAAAGCGGGATCGTATGCTTTGACGTTCGGAATCGTCTGCGCGTACGAATGGCTCTGCCCGTCCTGATGCTGAAGCCCCTCTCCCGCGAGTGTTGTTCTGCCTGCCGTTCCCCCAATGAGGAATCCGTTTCCCATCATGTCGCTGAATGCCCATGCCAGGTCCCCGATACGCTGAAACCCGAACATGGAGTAATAGATATAGAACGGTATCATCGGCACACCATGCGAAAATCGAGACGTACCCGCTGCGATGAAAGAGGACATTGAACCCGCTTCGGTTATTCCCTCCTCGAGTATCTGTCCCTCTTTTTCCTCCCGGTAGTACAACAGCATCTCCGAATCGACAGGCTTGTAAACCTGCCCGACGCTCGAATAAATCCCGACTTTTCTGAATAGAGATTCCATCCCGAAAGTGCGGGCTTCATCTGGAACGATTGGAACGATGTTCTTTCCTATTTGCTTGTCTGAAAGCAGCTGCGCGAACATCTTCATAAAAACCATAGTCGTGGAGACCTCACGTTCTGTTCCTGAGAGAAATTCCTTGTAGTCATCCAGCGAAGGAGCAACAAGTTTTACCTTAGAATCAATTCGTCTCGGAACTGCGCCGCCGAGCTTACTTCGCCTATCAATCAGGTACTCATACTCGACGCTCCCCTTTTCCGGTCTGTAAAACGGAGTTTCGAGCAGTTCTTCATTCGTTATCGGGATATCGAACCGATCTCTGAAACTTTTCAATTCCTCCTCGTTCAACTTTTTTTGCTGGTGAGTTACGTTTCTTCCCTCACCGGCTTCGCCTAAGCCGTACCCTTTTATACTTTTCGCCAGCACTACAGTCGGAGATCCTTCATTTTCATACGCGGATTTATACGCAGCATATACTTTTGCGGGATCATGTCCGCCCCTTCTCAGTTTCCAGAGTTCTTCATCGGAGAGATGTTCGACCATTTTGAGGAGTTCAGGGTCAGTGCCGAAAAACTCCTTTCTTATGTAAGAGCCCGGTTCGACGGAGTACTTCTGGTAATCCCCGTCAACAGCAGATTCCATCCGATTTTGCAAAAGCCCGTTTGTGTCTTTTTCGAGCAGCGCGTCCCAATCCCCGCCCCAGATTACCTTTATCACGTTCCAGCCGGCGCCGCGGAAAACGGTTTCGAGCTCCTGAATTATCTTTCCGTTACCGCGCACCGGACCGTCTAATCGCTGAAGGTTGCAATTTATGACGAAAATCAGGTTGTCGAGTTTCTCCCTTGACGCAAGTGTAAGCGCTCCAAGCGATTCGGGCTCATCCGTTTCGCCGTCCCCCAGAAATACCCAGACATTTTGCTCCGATGTGTCCTTGATCTTCCTGTTTTGAAGATATTTATTGAACCTTGCCTGATATATACCCGTTATTGCGGAAAGACCCATCGAAACGGTGGGGAATTCCCAGAAGTCCGGCATCAGACGGGGATGAGGATATGAAGGCAGCCCTCCCCCTTCCCGCAGCTCACCTCTAAAATTATGAAGATCGTGTTTTTCTAATCTATATTCGAGATACGCTCTCGCGTAAATCCCGGGCGAAGCGTGTCCCTGAAAGTAAATTTGGTCTCCCCCTCCCTTATGATCTTTGCCACGGAAAAAGTGATTGAAGCCTATCTGATACAAAGTTGCGGCAGAGGCATACGTAGAAATATGCCCGCCTATTCCCGGAAATCTCTTGTTCGCCCTGACTACCATAGCCATTGCGTTCCAGCGTACGAGGCTCTTGATACGCCTCTCGATTTTTCGATCTCCCGGATATTCCGGTTCTTCTTCCTTCGGTATCGTATTAACATAAGGAGTATTTAACGAAAACGGGAATCTGACGCCCCGGATTTTACTTCTCTGATGGAGCTCGTGAAGAAGAAAAGCCCCTCTCTCCCTCCCGTGCTTATCTAATATATCATCAAACGCTTCTAACCATTCTTCAGTTTCCTGACTGTCGATATCGGTTAAAACCTTATCCTTCATTATTTTTCCTTTTAACTACCACAGTTTATTGATCATTCGCAGGTTGAAAAAATATCACTCTTTCAGCTTTACTTAAAGGTCAATCATCTTTGATTCGAGTTATTAGAGGTGGGCTGAACCTAACTCAACCCGGGATCATCGAAACGAATATTGCTCTAATCGTTAGCTATGCCTATCACTCCGCATGCTAACCGGGAACCTGCCGCTCCCGTAGGCTGTGAAGTCAAATCGTCAGCCACTTCATGGAGAATCACGCCCCTGCCGAGAATATTTGCTTCCCCTGATAATGATATTCTTGTATCTACAAAGTCGAAGTGGGCAACTCCGTCCGAGTTGGCACTGATGTTCCCCAAGTCGCCGACATGGCGGATTTCATCCGAAGGAGCGCCGTGAGCAGTGTTCGTCGGGTTGAAATGTCCACCCGCCGATTTTCCGTCTCCGGAAGTGCAATCGCCGAACTGATGTATGTGAAAGCCGTGCATACCCGGCGGTACTCCCTCCAAATGCCCTTCGACCCTTATTCCGTTTTCGACCTTGCTGAACCGGATGGAGCCATGAACAGCATTCCCTTCCGTAGCCTGCAGCAGAGCCACACCCTTGTTTACAGGCTCTCCGCCTGTGTAAGTCATATCAGATTTTGCGCATCCTGTAATAAAGACGATCCCGATAATTAAAAATAATCTATATCTCTCAATCAAATAACTTATCATCTGTAAAATTCCCCTTTCCGGTAACTCAAACGATTACCTCTATTCGATAGTATAAAGATATGCATCCGGTACGTCAGATTCAAGATTGCGGCGACACTGCCTTACAGATAAATGTAGGGGAGGGTTTGTGTCGAAGACACTCTCCAAGGGAGTCCTCCGTGACCTTCGGAGAAACCCTCCCGTATATGCGAGTGAGTAAATCCTGACTCGCACTCGCTGTCATTCTGAGTCCCGAAGCTTCGGGACTCCTCAGAATGACAGATTTCGAGGTGGCGCAGTTCCAGCCGCTGGCGGGGACTGCGTTATTCTGCTGAGTATAGAGCGCAGGCTTCAAGTAACCGAACGCTCAAGAAGCTCTATTGTCCCTTTGTCCGCGTTCATCCTTGCTTTAACTCCGATAGGGAGAATGAAAATACGGTCAATGTGACCTATCATCGCTCCCGAATATACCGGTATCCCGAGCGGTTTCAGGTGATCGTCAAAAATCTCTTCAAGAGTCATTGAGAGAGTAGTCTTGGAAATCTTGCAATTTACACACTTGCCGATAATGATACCCGATACCCTGTCAAGAACTCCGGACAGTTTAAGCTGGGTTAGCATCCGGTCTATCCGGTAGATTTTTTCGTCTACCTCCTCAAAGAAAAGCAGCTTTCCCCTCCAATCAGGGAGGTACCCGGTTCCGAGCATAGAGCTGATAACGGAGAGGTTACCGCCCACGAGCCTGCCCTCAGCCGTTCCGGACGTTATGGTCTTGATCCGGTGAACGTCACTCGGCCTGCCGTCAAGTTTTGTCATAGGGTTACTCATCGTCGGTTGTTCTCCCTCGAAGAGAATTTTCTTCACCCATCCGGTCGTAAACCTGCCCCATTTCGATGTGCCGACGGGACCGTAGAAGGTTATCATACCGGTTTTTACGTAGATTGCAAGAAGAAGAGAGGTTATGTCACTGAAACCCATTACAATTTTCGGATGCCGGCGAATTGCTTCATAATCTATCAGCGGCAGTATCCTGTTACTTCCCCATCCTCCCCGTGTAGCAATGACGGCTTTAACCGACTGATCGTTCAACATATCGTTAAAGTCGGATGCTCTTTCTTCGTCGGTTCCAGCGAGGTAACCGTATTGGCTGAGCACATGCTTGCCGAATACGACGTTGAGACCCAGCCTCGAGAGCCTCTTTTCCACTTCCTTCAAATCATTTTTGTGGAATGTAGGACCGGCGGGATTTACCACTCCCACGCTGTCGCCTTTCCGGAGCCGTGGCGGTTTGATCAGAGCATTGACTGATGTCTGCGGTCGCAGATTGACGGGTAAATAAAACGCCGCCGAACCGAATCCGATCAGCCTTATAAAATTCCGACGATCTACTCCCATCAGTCCCACATAATATTGATACATACGAAGTTCATATTCACTTCTAAGTTACGCCTGTATTCAAATTGGGGTCAAGTCATTTAACTTACTTCGATTGGGATATCTGCTCAATAGTATTTATATTCGGCGGAACTTCATGAACTATGACCATAAATAAACGAGAATCGGATGGATAAAAAAATAGCGGCGGTAACAGGGGGGAATAGAGGGATCGGGTTTCAAATTTGCAGAGACCTTGCGAAAAAAGGATTCAAGGTACTTTTGACCGCGCGTGACCCGGAGAAGGGAAACAGATCGGCTCGGAATTTACAGGATGAAGGGTTGGACGTAGAATTTTACCTATTGGACGTCATTTCAACGGAAAGCATAGATAAATTCAGCGAAAAAGTATTTGCTGAATTCGGACAACTGCACGTTCTCGTCAATAACGCCGCAATTCTGCCCGACGAGATAAGCCCCGCACTTTCCGTCGGTTTGGAAGAAGTGCGAGAAACTATCGAAACGAACGTTTACGGTGTTCTTAGATTATCCCAAAAACTGATTCCTACGATGATCGAAAACAATTACGGAAGGATAATAAACCTCTCGAGCGGAATGGGACAGCTCTCGGATATGGGGAGTGGATATCTCGCATACAGAGTTTCAAAGACAGCTTTAAATGCTGTTACAAGAGTTCTCGCGCAGGAGACTTCCGGTTATGATATCCAGATAAATGCGGTGGATCCGGGCTGGGTAAAAACCGATATGGGCGGTTCTAACGCCCCGTCTACCCCTGAAGAGGGTGCGGACACCGTCGTCTGGCTATCCACACGACCCGCAGGTAAGCCGTCAGGGATGTTCTACAAAAATCGAAAGATAATAGATTGGTAAATTAAACCAGGCTCGCCCTGAGAATTGCGATCCAGAAGCAGATGTTGGATATTCCGAAGTAGAACACGCTTTTTTGTATGTTCCCGTATTTTACGACAGTGATTTTCGACAACGTATGTATCTGTTCTGCGAAGTCCCTCGCCAGTTCTTCGGCGGATTGATTACTGATGAAATCAACGTATTCACTCTTTTCCATACTCGCTATTTCAGAGAAATAAATGCTCGATTTCTTGACCGAGTGATGCTTAAACCTCGGAATTATGACCTTCAATACGTAGATGGTTGAGATCATGAATGTTATCATGAATATGGAAAATAAACTTGTTACGATAAAATCCCCCGCTTTGTAGGCATCATTGATGCCTCCAACCTGAGTTCGTAGAAACGCTAACATGACAAGCTTAAAAGTGATTATTGCCGTAGCCTTGGTGTCGCCGAATCTGACCTGGTCCTGCAGCTCGACATGAGTGTTCATCAGTAAACTTATTTTATCGTCCATCCCTCACCACCTGGTCTATATCTCAATTTCACCTACTTCAAGAGCGTAATAATTTTCAGAATTATCCCCGGAGCCTGGTAAATTGTTTAGGTTCATCTTCAGGTTAAATTCTGAAGATATTCAACTTCCGTCATTACCTTTCGATGTGAGATGCTCAACTATTTTCCGGACGTTCTGGCTGATCTTCAGCGTGTGCCAGTAAATCCCGAGTGAAGTTATTATTATCGCCCATATCAGGTATATTACATAGCTGTCCATTATGACCTCCTAAAATTATAGCATAGAAACTCGGTAAAGGTATTAAACTACAGGGGATAAGTCAAGAACTGCCTGCGCCTTTCCGTGCCAGTGAATATCAGTGCTTACACGTCTTGCGCTTCTATAAGTCGACCGAATTACTGATTTTTCAATTCAGCATTGATATTCTTTCAGCTAACAGTTAGTATCATGATGCGTCGGAGATTAAACGAAAAGGTAAGAGCATAAATGAGAGTTGCAGAATGTCGTCAGTAGCAGACGCCATCCACAACAGGGCTTATCTGGTTGTATGCCCGCATCCTGAGAACTGTGAGTTCGGCTGTGCCCCTATAGACGGTAAGCAGCTGATCTCTCAGGAACAATGGGAGCTGATAAAGACCGATGATGTTATGAGAGAGACGTTCAAGAAGCTCTCGGCTGAGAAATTCGGGAAAATAATTACGCTAAGCATAGACTAATCCGTGCATTTTCCGAGTGTGTTAAGCCCTGTCAATCGCGCACAGTCTCATTATTTTCATCGAGCAGTTCTTCTACCCTTTTTTTACACATATCGCGTAATTCACCGGTACTTAAGTCTCTAAATGAATGTTCCCGTATCGGTTCACCGATACGGAGCGTCATTTTACCCGGTGATATCAACCACGAACCGCGATGGGTTATTTCCCAGCCGCCTGATATCGCCACAGGAATAATATCCCTGCCGCCCTCCTTCGCCAGTATGAATGAACCTCTTTTAAAGCTGCTCAATTTGCCGTCACGAGTTCTTTGACCCTCCGGCAGTATGATTATAGAGATACCCTTTTGAAGCAGTTCCGCGGCTCTGCGCAAGCTCTTCATCGCGCTGCTTGCGTTCTGACTGTCGATAGGGATATGACCCATCCTCCGAAGTGTCCAGCCGTAGATAGGCCAGCTGAAATGATCGGTAAGTTCGATGGCGCGAACGAAATTAGGAAGATGTCCGTACAGCAGAAGAGGATCGAGCATATTAACGTGATTCGACATATAGAGATAAGTGCCCTTGCTGTCGAACTCTCCCGAGTACTTCACGTTGATCTTTATACCCATGAGCTTAAGCACGTTTCGCGCCATCCATTTGGAAATTGGGTCGTAACTCTTTCCGGGAATGAACATAAGTAAATTGATTATGATCAGCATTAACAATAGGAGAGTTAATCCCCAAACCCACATAATTATGGAGACGATAGATTTCAATTATATTCCGTCAATATCCCAGTCTTCTCTCTAATCTTGCTATACGGTGTTTCACATGCTCGATCTCCGTTACTCTCCTTTTCGAAAGATTATTTAATGCATCTTTTGCGAAGTCGAGAGCCGTTTCAAGCTTCTTTTCTCTATGTTCATAATACTTCGCCAGTTCAACATACGGCAGAAGATGAAATCTGTTATTTTCATGTACAAGGTCTTTCCAGATCCCTACCGCTTCTTCCCACCTCTCTTCTTTTTTGTGGATCATCGACAACCGTATGAGCGAATCCCTCCTGTAGCTTTCGTTCAGACCGGGCGACGCTTTCTGAATGCATGCGAGAGCCGTCGTCCAATCTCTCATTTGCTCGAAATATTTACCCATGTTATATAAATCGAGCGGTTTAGCGGATTTTTCGTTCAGAGGGTTTGAAAGGTAGCTGAATTCCTTATGAAGAATACCTATCATCGACAGAACGTCTTTCTCGTTATGATAAAATACTTTATAAAGGGGATCGACGTTGCCGAAGCGGATATAATCAAAGTATAATCCGGGGATCAGCGAACCGGGAATGTCGTCTTCTGTTCTTTCAAAGCCGAGTATCTCCTCCTCGAGAGTTCCGAGCCGGCAGTCGCTCAGACTCAATCCCCATATTCTCCGCGCCGGATGGAGAAGATCAATATCCCTCAGACAGCTCAGGGCGGGTTCGATCCTGTTCAATATCATGCGGGTCTCTAATAGAGGGAGATCAAAACTTCTGCCGTTAAACGTTACAATCTGATCAAATTCTCTCGCTTTTTCGGCAAGCAGATTGAGCATCGGGGCTTCCTCGTCGTAATCCCTCATGAATAACTGCTCCACGATGAATTTATTTTCGAGAAAGTATCCTAATCCTATGAGGAAAGCAGCAGTCCCCGAGCCTCCCGCAAGCCCTGTAGTCTCCGTATCAAGGAACAAAACTTTGCGGTGGTCGAAACCGATTTCACTGCCTGTCGGAGAAAGAATCTTCAGATTCTTACCTTTTAATTCCTCTATGCTTCCGACTACATAATCTCCGTGAAGATGATCGATATCATATGTGTGTCTGGCCAAAAAAATCTCTCCGCTGCTCGTCGGCACGTAAGAACCCGTCACATACTTCGAGATGTCATTTTCTC
Source organism: Candidatus Neomarinimicrobiota bacterium (assembly GCA_022567655.1). NCBI lineage: Bacteria > Pseudomonadati > Fidelibacterota > Fidelibacterota bacterium. Next base: position 25,609 of record JADFGO010000003.1, on the reverse strand, counting down.
TTGGCTGGTTTTCTTTTTCGGCGTTCCTCCGAGCGTTTCTGTTTGAATCGCCCGCCCTGCTCTGCCGTTCTTTATAGCTGAATTCTAATCTGTCCCTTATGTCCATGAGCCCGATCTCATTATCAGATAAATCCAGTTCGACACCAACAAAGACAGGATGATTAACCGGGATTTTTCTCTCGATAATCCGGGTCTCTCAAATTTTCCATCGATATTCAAGAGAGTCATCAGCAGTGAAAACAGACCCCAGAGAACTCCGGCAATGACCAATAACGTAAATAACGGGTTCATTTTCAAAGCCTCGAACAATTCAAATTCTCCGATCAAGACCGCACTCCGTGTCGCTCCGCATGAGAGACATGGGATTCCGGTATAGCTCCGTAGAGGGCACAAATTCATTCCTTCGAGCAACGGGAAAATCGTTTTCGTGACGGCAAGAATCATCAGCGCCGATGCGGAGAAAAAATACCCGAGTCTCTTCGCGCTTGATTTTGAGAACTCCCTTAAATCCTGATTCGTCAGAAGGTTTGTATGGATAATCAACCTCCCGGCGCGGACGATAATACGATCGCAAAGAAGAGCACGCCGCAAAGGAACAGGAACGGAATCATTATCGCTGCAAACGCTTTACCTGTGCTGATTTGATATATTTCCCTTAGACCCATCGTCTCCAGAGCTATGGACAGAAAACCCCCCGCCAGACTCCCGATGATAGGTATTATCCCCAATACGGTAGCGCCGCTGCTGTAACACACAACTCTGAAGGTGGCTTCAAAATTATTTCGCAGCACGCCTAACAGATTGAGCGCTATATGAATTGCTCCGGTTCCCAATAATAACCCCACCGGAATGATCACAGGAGAAAGGATTGCCAACAGAAGGCTGAACCCGAGTGTCGAGTCGGGAGATTGTGGGTCCGGCTCCATTATTCCCATGGATACGAATAATATCTGCCATAAGAAATTAAACCAGGTTCCGATTAATCCGCATATAAGGGCGTATATCAAAGGATTAGCGAACCCCCCGGAGACCGGCATTCTTTTGAAGAATTGATTGGGTTTTGATAACGAGAGCAGGAGCGTAGCCGTATAAGCGCCGACTATGCCGAGTTTATCCCGATCTTCCCATGGAATCGGGTCCATAGGAATTTCGAATTCACTGCCGCATTTCGGACACTTACCCGAGTCGACGTCCGTTATATCCGCACCGCAATTCCCGCATTTATATTCCATGACTCTGCTACACCTTATCTTTTAAAACTTTTAAACGGCTAAAAGCGCATCAAGTATTGATTTGGACGCCTCTTTCCCCCGATTACCTATTTCGGTCATCGGACCCACGCAGGAAGGACACCCATCTACGCACTCACATTTCTCAATATGACGAACAGCTTTCGTCAAAAGCGAAGAATGTTCCCGGAACAAAACCGGGCTGAACCCCACACCCCCTGAATGGCTGTCATAGATATAGATTACGGGCTCAAAGAGTTTTAAAGAGTCAGGATCGATAGCTTCTCCCGATTTACCTCTCTTCCTGATCATCAAATCACCCGCTGCTCTCTTGACAAACCATTCGGTTGAACGATCCCCAACGCTAACGCCGAGATCGGACACGTCACACATCAGAATGAAGGAAGCAACATGAAGAAGCACGTTAGTAATTCCGGTGATTCCGTAAATAATCTCAGCCCTCGTGAAATCAAGAGATTCGGTCAACTCTTCTTTTATTACGAACCAATAAGCTGTGGTTTTAATAGTTCTTGCCGGCAGGTCCAGCTCCTCTTCACCGAGGTTCTCACCCGTATAAAACCGCACCTTTTTAAAACCGGTTGTTTCCGTGATAACCTCTATTTCTCCGTGCTCGACGGAAGAGGGACCATACATAGCGACATCGTAGCTTGCTGTTACGCTGACTTCAGAATGCGTCTGCGCTACCGTAAAATAATCCGATTCGGTCTTATTTACGAAAGCTTTGCCCTCATTCAGATCGAGTCTTTCCACTATATATCTCCTTCCCTCGACCATGTATACTGCGTTTTCATGGACAGTCCTGAAGGCGGCGTCAAAATCTACTTCCGAAAGCACTCTATCTCCATCCGAGCGATCTACTATAAGTATGTTCTTAGAGCCGATGTTTCTCAATCTTGTACTGTCAGCCGGATATTTTTCCTCTGTGTAATGGTATAGATCACCTGACCGGTGCAACACTCCCTTTTCTTCTAAATAGCTGAATATATCATCGAGATTTGTGCTTCCGAATTTTTCATTAACGTTCATAGGAAGCTCGAATGCGGCACATTTAATGTGATCCATAAGTATATGCGGGTTATCGGGATTAACACGACCGTGTTCCGGCGACCTTCCGAAAAAATAATCGGGAAAATTCGTGATGAACTGATCCAACGGATTACTTCTGGCTACAAGCACCGCAATAGAATTTCCGCTCCTTCTTCCCACCCTTCCAGCTTGCTGCCACATGCTTGCTATTGAACCCGGATAACCCGCTATCACGCATGCGTCGAGCCCTCCGATATCGACCCCCAGCTCGAGCGCGTTTGTCGCAACAACCCCTGTAACCGTTCCTTCCCGGAGCCCCTTCTCGATTTCCCTTCGGACAGAAGGTAGATATCCCCCCCTGTACCCCTTGATGAACTCATCAGTGTCACGGATGCCGGCGAAATCGTCACGAAGATATTTGAGAATTATCTCTACGTTCATCCTGCTCGTTGCAAATACAAGAGTCTGGATCATATTCTTCAGAAAAAAGCGGGCAACAGTTTTTGCGACCCGGAGATAATTCGCTCTGATACCCAACTCATGATTTATCATCGGCGGATTAAAGAAGAGAACTTCCTTACCCGATGCGGGCGCCCCGCTTTTATCCACGAGACTGACCTCATCCTCGATAAGATTTTCTGCAAGTTCCTCCGGATTCGCAATTGTGGCCGAGGAACAGATAAACTGCGGGGAAGCGGAATAAAAATCGCAAATTCTCTTTAATCTCCTTATCAAATTCGCGAAGTGACTCCCGAAAACCCCCCGGTATACGTGCATTTCGTCGATTACAACGTACTTGAGATTTGAGAAAAAAGCCGCCCACCGCGTGTGATGCGGCAAAATACCTAAATGCAACATGTCCGGGTTCGTGATGAGAATCCTGGCTGATTTCCTTATTTGTGACCTCTTGCCGGAAGAAGTATCTCCGTCGTAAGTGAAAGCGCCTAAGTTCGTTCCGAGAGTTTCCTGCCACCGGTTCAATTCGGTTAGTTGGTCCTGAGCAAGCGCCTTTGTCGGGAAAAGATACAGAGAGCTCCCTCCTTCATTGAAAAATTCATTAAGGACGGGAAGGTTATAGCACAACGTTTTACCGGATGCGGTCGGAGTAACAACCACGACATTCTTACCGGATAAGGTGAGATTTATGGATTCCGTCTGATGAGAGTACAGATCTTCGATTCCACGTTCGCTTAACGCTTTTCGGATATTATCGTCTAAACCCGCAGGCATCTCCCCGAATTCGGCTCTCTTTTCCGGAATTTTTTTTCTGTACGTAATATTTGAACTATTCTCAGGGTCATCTAACCATAGATTTATCAGTTCATCTATCCCGACGGCTTTCGTAATATCAGTGATCATCTGCTCCGAACCTTTATCGAAGAAATGACACTATTAAGTATAACTCTCGGGAGAGCGGAGATAAACAGGATCAATCCCATAATCTGGTTCATACCCCGCTGCCAGGGAGTTCTGAAATGTTTTTCAAAATATCGGTAAAATCCAATATGCGATTGCAGTATCATACTCGAACGGACTTGCCTGACACTTCCGCCCAGCACGTGTTCAACTACGGCTTCCGGATTAAATACGATCTTCCATCCCGCGTCCTTTATTCTTTTACACCAGTCAACGTCATTGAAAAACATGAGAAATTGCTCGTCCATACCCCCGATTTTCTCGATAGTTTTCCTTTTCACCATTACGCACGCGCCCATAGGCTGGTCAACTTCCCTCAATGAATTATGATCGAAATCTCCCATTTTCCAGCTGTTGAAAAACCGATTTTTGCTGAAGAGTATCGTTAGACCGAGCGATTCGTTGATCACGCTCCAATAGTTCGGAAATCTCCTGCACGATGCTTGAATTTTTCCGCCGGGAAATTGAATTTGAGGCGCGACCATACCTACATCCGATTCGCTGTCAAGATATTCGATCATCGTTTTAATGCTATTTTCGCGAATAAAGACATCGGGGTGAAGAAGCAGGATTTTTTCTCCGGACGAGAGATTTACTCCTTTATTGTTAGCGGGTGCATAGCCGGTATTTGAATCATTAGTTACCAAGCGAATATCAACATTTTGCGCTGATTCCGATTTTATGAAATTCCGTATAATTTCAAGAGTTCCATCGGTCGAATTGTTGTCGACAATGATAATCTCCGCATTCAGGTTACTCAGTTCTTTGAATAGAGCCTGCAGGCACTCATCGATATATTGAGATGAATTGTATGTGGTAATTACAACAGAGAGGTCTATCATCCGACAGAGATGAATTCCTTGGGAGAGCCCGTGAGGTTTTCACACCCGTCTTTTTTGATCACAATATCATCCTCAATTCGTACTCCCCCGAGACCGGGCAAATATACACCCGGCTCAATAGTCACTACCATATTCGTTAAGAGTGGTTCTTTATTTACTTCAGACACCCGGGGCCAGGAGTGCACGTCGAGACCTAATCCATGTCCAAGAGAATGACCGAACTGTTCTCCGTAATGCCGTTCGTTGATGTAGCCACGGGCGACAGCGTCCAACTCAGCACCCGAAATACCTTCCTTTGCAGCATCAACGGCGGCTTTCTGAGCGCCTAAGACTACTTCATATATCTGAACCATTTTCTCATCCGGATCCCCTACCGCAACTGTTCTGGTCATATCGCCGGCATATCCGCCTACCGTTGCGCCAAAATCAATGACGAGCATCTCGCCTTTTTTTATCTTCTTCGTAGAAGAGATGCCGTGGGGAAGAGCCGATCTCCAACCGCTTGCTATTATAGGCTCAAAGGGATCGACTTCGGATCCCATCATCTTCGTGCGATAGGAAACCTCAGCCGCCAATTCGTTTTCCGTAACACCCTCTTTGATAATGTCCAATATTTCCTCAAAAACCGCATCAATAATTTTACAGGCAGCTCTAAAACATTCTATCTCATTCTCATCTTTCACGGCCGCCACACGTTCGACTATCAAATTAGTCTCAACCCATTCGACTTTGGGAAATTTTTCCTTCAATAAGTTCAATTCGGAAATCGACATATAATCCGCTTCAAAACCGACTTTCATGCCAGCCTGCATAAGACTTACTTCATTCAGGCATTCGAGCATATTCTGCCTGATTATATGATCGTACTCGGTGACTTCAGATTTTATCTGCTCTGCGTACCGAAAATCTGTTAAAAAAAAAGAACCGTTTTCTGTGAGAACAGCACTGCCTGCCGACCCGCTGAATCCGGTTGAATAACGGACATTACTCAACTTCGTGAGATATATTGAATCAATGTCAAGTTCTGATATTGCTTCTAATATCTTTTTTTTTCTGATTCCTATAGCGCTTTTTATTTATTCCTCGCTTCCATTTTTCCCCTGATCTCTTCCCTGATAGATGCCACTCTTTCCTTGTCTTCTCCTTTTTTATCCAGGAGATCGAGGACCGATAGAGCTTCAGTCAGCTGCCCTTGATTCATATAGATCTGCGCTAAAGTAAAAGTAGCCAGATCGCTGCTGAGTTTCAAACCGCCGGCCGCAGACGGAGGATCGACATTTGCGCTTTCATCCTCTTCATTTTCCCCGTTTTCATCGGTAGATACAACGTCATCAAATAGATTTTGGAGCTCCGTGTCTATTTCAGAAACAACCGATTCACCCCTGTTTTCATCTTTCCCGCTCTCACTGCTCTCCTCTCCGCTTTTATTGACTGCAGTTTCAACAAACTTATCCCATTTCTCTGAATCATCGTTGGATTCGGATTTTGAGTCTCCCGAAACATCTTCGGCAAACGGCACGGGTTTCGGTTCGGTTAACACTGCCGGTTCCTCTTCCTTATCCTTATCTTCCTCAGCCTCTTCCGGTTCTTGGTTATTCTGAAGGGATTTTCTTTCGAGAAACCATGCCTGAAGCGGAGAGACTTCATCTTCGTCGTCCTCTATCTCGGTGAGACTATAGATATTATCGACTTTTTCCGTAGTTATTTCTTCGCCCCCCTCATCAACGGATTCTTCTTCCGGCGATTCCGTACTTTCAACGTCATCCGAAACGTCCGTCTCTGACAGCAGTCCTTCAAACGTTTCTTTATCCTCCTTCGGAGGTTCACTTCCGGAGGTCATAGATTCCGGCGTTGCGTCTTTATCCACCCAGGATTCGTAATCAGCAGGAGGATCCAATCCGGCATCTTTCCGGGGCGACGCGGATTCTATCGGGACATTGAACTTTTCCGCACCCTCTCCCGACTCATCTTCGTCTATGACTTTATCAGCTGAACCCTCCTCCCCGGATTCTTCCGGAGCCTCTTCATCCGTCTGACTATCCAGAGGGACGTTATGTGATTCGGCGCCTTCTTCTGTCATATCTTCAGCAATTTCTTCTTTATCGACACTCTCGCTCAATTCGATATCGGTTTCCTTTTGAACATCAGCAATCGTTTCCTTCGAAAAAGGCGGCATCTCAAAGGAACGCGCTTCTTTATCAACCACTAAACTGCTCAGGTCTGATTCATCCGGCGTTGATGAATCGGTCTCCTCCGATCCTTCCTCCGGTTCATCCTGAGTAACCGTCTCTTCTGATACCTCATCTGAATCAGAGGCTGCAATTTCCTCAGGCTCACTCTCAATTTCGGCGTCGGCAGTCTCGGTAGTCTCTTCTGATTTCTCCGTGTCCACGGTTTCAGCATCCTCTTCAGCCTCAACCTCTTGCGGTTCGCTCACCGGCTCCGATTCATCGCTTTCCGATGTTTCCTTTTCTTCTTCCGGTGCTTCGGCTGAGGTTTCTATCTCCTCTGCATCTTGATCTGTGGCTTCCGGTTCTCCGTCTGACTCTTCTTCATCCTGAGGTTCTACTTCGGAGGGCTCTTCAACTTCTTCATCTCCCTGACTCGAATCCTCCGTGTCATCTTCAGTTGTCTCTTCTGACGATTCGTCTTTTTCTACGGTCTCGCTGTCTGAAGTATCTTCCTCCTGAGTATCAGCCGGGGATTCTACTTCAGCTTCTGCATCCTGATCCTCCACTTCCGTTTCCCCCGACGGCTCTTCATCTTCTTCCCGGGTAGTTGCTTCAAAAGGATCCTCACCGGAACCAGTCTCCTCGCTTAATTCCTCAGCCTCTTCCTCTATTGTTTCTTCATCTTTCGTCTCAGTTTCTGTTTCTACATCTGCTGCTTCATCTTTTGTGGCACCGGTACCGGAATCGTCACTATCGGTCGTCTCGGTCTCAGCGGGAATCTCTTCTGAGTCAGCCGGCAACGGCTCCTCTGATTTGGTCTCATCTTCATCAGATATATCGGATACTCCGAAATCGTCTTCCTCTTTGACAACCGGCTCCGATTCCTCTGCAGCTGCGGCTTCCGTATCCTCCGATGAACTCATATCCTCATCATCCGATTCTGAAGTTTCGTCCAACAGGTCTTCCTGATCATCGGTCGAGTCTCCTGAACTCAAACCGAAAGGATCGCTCTCATCGGCCGGTGTTGATTCTTGCTCTTCGCCCGTGTCCGGAGAGTCGGGTTCTTTCTCATCCTCTACTGCGGAATCTATATCCGACTCAGCGGAATCTTCGATAGTCTCTTCAGTCTCCGTTTCAGTCGATTCAGGAACTTCTATGCTCTCTTTCGCGGCTAAATCGTCTTCACCGTCGGTTGATATTTCTTCTTCCGTTTCCGGTTCAGTTTCAGAAGTTTCCTCCGCTGCGTCTTTTTCATCTTCCGAATCGGGTTCTGTCGCCTCCGTTTCCGGTTCAGCTTCCTCGGTCGTTTCATCTGATACAGGAGCTTCTTCCGCGCTTTCACTTAAAGCAAAATCGAGTCTGTTCAGAACCCGTTCCGAAAATTCCGATTTTGTAACTTCAGCGGCTTCAACGTCGTCAGTTGATCCGGTTCCCCTGTCATCCAATGGATTCAGCAGTTTCAAAAGATTTTGGATGTCAGCGGCTCCGGAATTATCTCCCTCGTCAGAGCTTATCATTATCAGTCGATGATATGCCGTTGTAAATGTTGGGTCGATTTTAATCGTCTCTTCATACTGACTTTTTGCCTTATCGTTGTTTCCTTCTTTAAATGCGATCTCTCCGAGTAAAAACAGGGCGGTAGCGTTATTGGGATGTGACTCAAGCAACTCTGAGAGCGTCTGATGGGCGCCTTCCAGGTTATCCAGACTTATATATCTTTCGGCAAGTCTCAGCCCGAGTACCGTGTTCAGATTTTCGTCAAGATATTTTTCCAAAATTTCCTGATCATCTTGAAAACTCATAATAGCTCCATAAATTTATTCTTCCAAAAAATTAAAGCGGAATGTTTCCATGTTTTTTCTTGGGATTATAATCCACCTTATTTTCCAATAGCTCAAAAGCGTCAATTATTTTGCTTCTCGTCTTATGAGGCATTATAACCTCATCTACGAAGCCTCGCTCCGCCGCTAAATAGGGATTCGCGAATTTTTCCCTGAACTCTTCTTCGAAGCGGCTGCTATCAGCCTCCGGGTCTTTTGACGCTGCAATTTCTTTTTTGTATATTATTTCTATCGCCCCTTTCGGACCCATCACCGCTATCTCAGCTGTGGGCCAGGCAAAATTGAAATCGCTTCTGATGTGTTTGGAGTTCATCACATCGTAAGCGCCGCCGTATGCTTTACGGGTGATGACGGTTATCTTCGGGACCGTAGCCTCGCTAAATGCGTATAACAGTTTTGCTCCATGCTTAATGATACCGCGCCATTCCTGATCTGTTCCCGGAAGAAAGCCGGGTACATCCTCAAATACTGCCAGCGGAATATTAAATGCATCGCAAAACCTCACGAATCTCGCTCCTTTGATCGAAGAATCGCTGTCCAATGCCCCCGCTAAATATTCCGGCTGGTTTGCCACTATCCCTACAGACCTGCCGTCAAACCTTGCAAAACCGATGACAATATTTTTCGCAAAGTCTCTTTGAATTTCGAAAAATTCTCCTTCGTCCACTACCGAGGTGATTACTTCTTTCATGTCATATGGTTTTTCGCGTTTTTCGGGAATAATCGAATCCAGTTTCGGATCTTCGCGGTTCTTCGGGTCTTTACATTCAATTCGCGGAGGATCTTCCAAGTTGTTCTGCGGAATATAACTCAAAAGTTTCCTGAGGGTTTCAAGACATTCCACCTCATTCTCACATGTAAAGTGGCTTACCCCGCTCTTAGTGCCGTGCGTATCAGCTCCGCCCAGCTCCTCTGCCGTGATATCCTCTTGAGTCACTGCCTTAACAACGTTTGGTCCGGTGACGAACATATACGAAGTGTTTCTAACCATCAGGATGAAATCGGTTATAGCGGGCGAATAAACCGCCCCTCCGGCACACGGTCCCATTACAGCCGAAATCTGCGGGATCACTCCCGAGAAGATTGTGTTTCTCAGGAAAATATCCGCATAACCACCGAGGCTCACTACCCCCTCCTGTATCCGGGCTCCCCCGGAGTCATTCAATCCTATCATCGGCGCGCCGACTTTTGCGGCCATGTCCATGATTTTGCAAATTTTTTCTGCATGCCCTTCCGCAAGAGAGCCTCCGAATACCGTAAAATCCTGGCTAAACACAAACACGAGCCTGCCGTTGATCTTCCCCGAACCCGTAACGACTCCATCGCCTAAATATCTCTCTTTTTCCAGACCGAAATCATGTGAACGGTGTCTGACGAACATATCCATCTCGTTGAAACTGCCTTCGTCCAGCAAGATGTCCAGCCGTTCCCGGGCGGTTAACTTACCCTTGTCGTGTTGGGTAGCGATCCTCTCTTCTCCGCCGCCGGCCCGAGCCTCGGAAACCATCTCTTCAAATTTTTTGATCTTAGCGTCAACCATCAGCGAATAATTACGAATTCCTGTTTTTCGAAACCCAATCCCTTATGTATTCCACTCCTTCCGACAGCGGCGTACCCGGTCCAAACAGCTTCCCCACACCGATTTCTCCCAATGCCTTCATGTCTTTCTCAGGAATGATCCCACCCCCTGTCAATAATACGTCCTCAATCTTTTCTTTCTTCATCAGTTTAAGCACCTCGGGAAATATAGTCATATGAGCTCCCGATAATATGCTGAGGGAAATTACGTCAACGTCTTCTTCAAGGGCGGCATTTACTATCATTTCAGGTGTCTGTCTGAGTCCTAAGTATATGACTTCCATCCCGGCGTCTCTGAGCGCACTCGCTATTACCTTGGCGCCCCGGTCATGTCCGTCAAGCCCCGGTTTGGCTATCAACACTCTTATTATTTTTTCCAACACTCTTCCTAAGCCTTTCGGAGCACTTCTGTGTCCAGAGTAATCGTAACCGGTCCGCTATTAATCAGTTCTACCTCCATCATTGCCCCGAACTCACCCGTCTTGACGTTTACTCCCGACTCATTGATTCTGTCAACGTATCTCATATAAAGATTCTCGGCTTTTTCGGGTTTTGCCGCTCTAAGAAAATTAGGTCTTCTCCCTTTTCTGTAATCCGCGCAAAGCGTAAACTGAGATATAACCAATGCTTCTCCGCCAACCTCAATCAAAGAACGGTTCATTTTCCCCGCAGCATCGTTAAATATTCTCAAGTTAACTGTTTTGTCCGCCAACAGTTCAGCCTCCCTTTCTTCGTCTCCTTCGAATACTCCAAGAAGAACGACCAGACCCATTCCTATCTCATTAACTGTTTTATTCCCAACGGCGACGTTACCCCGTGATACTCTTTGCAGAACCGCCACCATACAATCTCAAATAGCGCTCTTCAGGACGATAGAATCGGTCCCTAAGATTTCATCGACTGCCTCGAATAATAACTTATCCGGGTTGACCGAGATTTTGCTCGACAGTATCTCGTTGACTTTTTTACCCTTTGAGGAAACCAAAAACCCGAATCTGCAATTGCCTTTAAACTTCACCGCAGCTTCGCTGACACGCTCTATATCCTCCGGAGAATGAGTCGAAAGATCTATCTTTACCATTACTGATCTGGTCTGAGTTTCAAGTGCATCCTGAAGCGGAATAAACTCGGTAGCTACAAGTTTCGTGTCGGAATTGTCTCTCGTAGACAGTTTGCCGGACACCAGCACCATACTTTCGTCCATTATCAGGTCTTTATAACGTTCATAGACCTCTGTGAACACCAACAATTCGATCGTGTTGTCGTCTATCCCTTCAAGTTGGCAGAAAGCCATCTGTTTGTTATTTCTGTCAAAATGAACTTTAACGTCAATCAGAATTCCACCGGTTTTTATCACCTTATTAGTGCCGTTTAAAGGTTTTCCGGGTACATGGTTCGTAAATGAGTTAAGCTCTATGGCGTATTTTTCAAGCTGATGCTCGATCAAATGAAAACCGAAGGCGCTTAATTCGTTTTTTATCCGTTCGCTGTCACTCCATTCTTCAACGTTGTGAAGATTCGGTTGATCACCACCTATGGTCGCACCTGACTGTTTCCCTCCGAACAGACTCGTCTGTCCGCGGCTCAGTTCGGACTGATATCTCTGGGCGAATTCCAATGCTCTTCCGACGCTCTCGAACTTCGCCGAGCGTTTACCTTCTAATGAATCAAGAGCCCCGGAACATGCGAGAGATTCGAGCACTTTTTTGTTAACAAGTCTCAGATCGACATGTTTTACCAAATCGAATATAGTTCTAATAGGACTGTTTTCCTCAACCGCTTTTATTACCGAGTTGGCTGCCTTTACTCCGACGTTTTTAATTGCCGCTAAAGCGTACTGAATTTTATTGCCGTCTGTTGCAAAATCAGCTTTGCTGCTGTTGATATCCGGAGGGACTATCTCCAGCCCCATTTTTTTACATTCTTTTATCAGAACTTTAAGCCTGTCGGTATCGGTCATTTCGCTCGTCACTGTCGCAGCCATAAACTCCGCCGGATGTTTCACCTTCAGGTATCCTGTTCTGTAGGCTATCAGCGCATAGGCAGTCGAATGGCTTTTATTGAATCCGTACTGAGCAAATTTTTCCAACAGCGTCCAAAGGTCTTTGGATAATTTTTTATCGAGCTTATTCTTGGCGGCGCTTTCGAGGAAATATTTTTTCTGTTCCTCCATCAATTTTCTTTTCTTCTTCCCCATAGCCGACCGCATTATGTCTGCTTTTGAGAGACTCAAACCTGCAAGTTCATTAGCGATTCTCATCACCTGTTCCTGATAAACGATAATTCCGTAAGTCTCTTTCAAAATCGGCTCAAGAGCAGGGTGAAGGTACTCGATCTTCTTTTCTCCATGTTTCCGCTTGATAAACTCCGATATGTTGTCCATGGGACCGGGTCTGAAAAGAGCATTTACGGCGATAAGATCTTCTAATTTTGTCGGCTTGAGCCTTTTAAGCGTATCTTTCATTCCGGGTGATTCAAATTGAAAGATTCCGATTGTCTCGCCCTTACCGAACAGCTCATATATTTCATCGATTTCGAGAGAGATATTCCCAAGATCTACGTCAATTCCCTTTTCTTTCAGCATATCGAGAGTTTTCTGGAGAACGGTCAGGGTGCGCAGACCCAAAAAGTCCATTTTTAACAGCCCGATTGTATCAAGCATCTTCATGTCGTACTGAGTAGTCACATCGTCGGTTACCGACTTATACAGCGGCACATAGTCTGACAGCGCCCCCGGCGTTATAACAACTCCCGCTGCATGAGTGGATGCGTGCCTGCTCATTCCTTCCAGGAGAAGGGAATATTCGATCAACTTACGGTGGGTTTCGTCTTTCTTCTCTATATCAACAAGTTCGGGTACCTTTTCCAGCGCCTCTTCGAGCGAGACGTTAGGAGCGGGAGGTATAAGTTTTGCTATTCTGTCCACGTCCGCGTACGGCATATTCAATACTCTTCCTACGTCTCTGATCGCGGCTCTCGCCCTCATGGTTCCGAACGTGATGATCTGTGTAACTGAATCTTTTCCAAAGCGTTCTTTGATATAATTGATCACTTCGCCTCTGCGCTCATAACAGAAATCTATGTCTATGTCTGGCATACTGATCCTGTCAGGATTTAAAAACCGTTCGAAAATCAAGCCGTATTTTAACGGATCGATTTCGGTTATGCCCAGAGCGTATGAAACCACGCTTCCCGTAGCTGATCCCCTTCCCGGTCCGACCGGTATCCCATTTTCCTTTGCGTACCTGATGAAGTCATTTACTATCAGAAAATATCCGGGGAAACCCATACTGTTTATAGTATCGATTTCGTGCTGAACTCTTTTCTTTATAGCCTCGTCAACGACTTCATATTTTTCGGAAACCCCCTTCCAGACCAGCTTTTCGAGAAATTCTTCCGGTGTGTTCTCACCCTCGGGCAGCGGGAAATTAGGCATGTGAAACGTGCCCGTTTCGAGATCAACGTCGCAGCGTTCCGCCAACTCAATAGTGTTTTTGACCGCTTCAGGCGATTCTACGAACAGCGCTTTCATCTCGTCAGGATCCTTGAAGTAGAAATTGTCAGAACTGTACTTCATCCGGTCGGTATCTTTTAAAGTCTTACCCGTCTGAAGACAAAGCAGCACGTCATGTGCTTCCGCGTGCTCTTTCTTCAGATAGTGACAATCGTTGGTCCCTATCAATTGAATATCGAGTTTTTCGGCAATCCGTGGAACCTCTTTTAAGATTATCTCATCCTCGGGCGTTCCATGATTTTGAATTTCAAGATAATAATTTCCGTTAAAGATACTTTTATATTCCTCTGCGACCGCAAGCGCTCCGTCGGTATCACCCATGGTAAGGCAATGCGCTAACTCACCATTCAGGCAGCCTGAAGTACAAATAAGTCCTTCGCTGTATTTGCGCAGTATTTCCTTGTCGATTCTGGGCTTATAGTAAAAGCCCTCTAAGTAGGCAAGACTCGATAGTTTCATTAGGTTGCCGTAACCGGTTTTATTTTCAGCGATAAGCAGAATATGGTAAGATGTCTTTTCTCTTTTACCCGGTGTGGAACTCTTCTCGAAACGGGTTCGGGGAGCGATATAAGCTTCCATACCTATCAGAGGCTTGACACCCCGAGATTTTGCGTACTTGTAAAATTCAATGGCACCAAACATGTTCCCATGGTCGGTAAGCGCCACCGCAGGCATATCGTATTCCAAGGCAGCATCTACGAGTGAATGAATCCTGCAGGCGCCGTCAAGTAAACTGTAATCCGAGTGGTTGTGCAGATGGACGAAATTACTCATAAAGTACCGAGATAAATAGACATTAACCCGATGAGCATGCCTACTTTTAATAATGTATTTAATCTTTTCAGGTTTGCACTTCCTGAATTTCTCCGCGCAGAAATCATGGTGTAAACTAAAACGAGGTCAACACCCACCAATACCACAGCGAGATAAACTATGTTGTACATCTTATAAAGGAAAGGTAAAAATGTGAGAACTATTAAAAGTCCGAAAGAAATTCCCGCAAGCTTCAGGGAAGCTTCGGTTCCATAGCGTATCGGGAACGTTTTCAATCCGGCTTTGCTGTCTCCCTCCATGTCCTCCACGTCCTTGATAACCTCTCTGCCGAAATGGTAAAAAAAGGAAAAAATCGCCGGTATCATCGATTCCTTAACCCTGCCGACAGCAACTCCGCCGTATATGAACGCTATTGAAGTCAGAAGGGCTACCGTGAGATTACCCCAGAGACTCACTCCTTTTAGACGCGCTGAATATACGTAAGTGAGTATGACTGCGGAAACGGCGATAACCAGCGCGGCTCTGTTCACCATGGCGCCTGATATAATCCCGCCTGTGTATAACATAACAGAAATCCATATCGCAGCGTTTTTGGAGACCTTTCCCGAAGCTATCGGACGATATGGTTTGTTTATGCGGTCGGACTCGACGTCATATATATCATTGACGCTGTTGGCTGCCGCTGTGATCAATACGCCGCTGGTGCACGCAAATATGATCGCGTATGCAGGTTCTATCTTTCCGGCAAGGAAAGCGCCTATAAAAATCGAAATACCGCCTATTGCGGCGTTATGAGGTCGTAAGAGTTGAAGGTAGGCTTTTATGCTGCTTTCAGCCAGATCTTGATCCTCCTCAATTCATGGCGGAAACGAATCGGGCGTGAGAGTTGTAATCCTCTCCGACGTTCAGTTCTGAGTATCCCGCTTTCTTCATAAGCTCCGTCACCTGTTCTTTCTGATGATCGCCGCCGATTTCCATCAGAAGCGTACCGCCGGTTTTAAGAGAATCGGAGGATAGCGATATTATTTTTTTGATGAAATCAAAACCATCCGAATAATCTGTCACCGCGGCTTCGGGTTCCCATTCTCTAACCTCAGGTGGGAGTGATTTAAAAGAATCGAGCGAAACATAAGGCGGATTGGAAATTATCATGTCGTACTTGCCGTCGGGAAACCCGGTAGAAATAAAGTCATGAACCAAAAACCTTATCTTGCCGCCGACTCCATTTCTCTCAGCGTTTGCAACAGCCAGTTCTATTGCTTCCTCGCTGACATCCAAAGCTGTGATAGATGCCGACCCCAAACGACTTGCAAGTGCAATCGCTATGTTTCCACTTCCGGTTCCAACGTCAAGGATATTCAACTCAATTTTATGTTTGTCCTCAAGGATTTCTAAAGCAATCTCCACCATCTGCTCAGTCTCCGGTCGGGGGATCAGGACGGTTTGGTCAACACGCAAAGTCAGACCCATAAATTCTGTCTCCCCCAAAATATACTGTACCGGTTTTCTCCTTCCCCTTTCCTTCAAGAGAGATTTATACTGGATCGTTTCTGACGTTGAGATCACTCTGTCGTATTCGAGATAAAGATCGATTCTCCGCTTTCCGAGCGTGTGAGACAGAAGTAATTCAGCGTTCAGGAGCGGCGAATCGACTCCCTTGCCCTCTAAGTATTCAGAAGACTTATCGAGAATATTCTTTATGCTCAAGAGTTGATCCGGGTTCGGCACAGGAATCAGTTCTCCTTTTCCAGTTCCTGGAGAAGTTTAGCTCTTAGCTCTCTCTTATTCGCTTCAATCAGCTCGTCCAAGTCGCCGTTGACTATCTCATCAAGGCTGTAGAGCGTAAGGTTAATTCTGTGATCCGTAACTCTATTTTGAGGGTAATTGTATGTCCGCACTTTTGCGCTTCTATCCCCTGTGCCGACCATCAGACGTCTCTCGGCGGCTATCTCGCTTTGTTGTTCTTCCTTCATCTGTTCCAAGAGCCTTGTCCTTAATACTTTTAATGCTTTCGCTTTGTTCTTGTGCTGCGATTTCTCATCCTGACATGAGACAACCAGGCCGGTGGGAAGATGGGTTATCCTGACCGCCGAGTCGGTCGTATTGACGCTCTGACCGCCCGGTCCCGTCGATCTGTACACGTCGATCTTTAAATCGTTCATATTGATTTCAACGTCAACTTCGTCCGCCTCCGGCAATACAGCCACAGACGCCGCTGAAGTATGTATTCGTCCGCTCGTCTCAGTCACAGGTACCCGCTGTACCCTATGCACCCCACTCTCGAATTTGAGATCACCGTAAGAGTTATCAGCGGCTACTGACAGTATCACCTCTTTGAAACCGCCTATGTTGGTCGGGCTGCTTGACAATACCTCGTATTTCAAGCCTTTTCTCTCAAAGTATTTCGTGTACATCCTGAAGAGATCAGCGGCGAACATCGCTGCTTCGTCACCTCCGGTGCCGGCGCGGATTTCCAGCACAGCTCTCTTGCTGTCGTCAGGGTCCTTTGGAAGGAGCAGCTCCCTGATTTCCTCCTCCAGAGGTCTCAGGGATTCGTTCAATTCACGAATCTCTTCCTCCGCTAAAGTCTTGAGCTCCTCGTCCTCACCCTTGAGGATTTCCTCATCCTCATCAATTTTTTTCCGGAGATTGTCAACTTCAGCCGCCTTGTCAACTATAGGCACGAGTTCACTCTGTTCCTTGGCAAGCTGGCGAAATCTTTTATTATCAGCCATCACGGAGGGATCGCTCAAAAGCGAGGAGAGCTCATCGTATCTTTCGAGAATTTTATCTATGCTCTGATTGGCTTTCATTTCACCGTGTCCGCTACGAATTGTTCTCCTACGTATTCCTCATAATCATCGCCGAGCGCTGATTTTAATGCTGCAGCAGCTACTTCCAATTGAGCGTCATCGGGTTCATTCGTTGTCAACCTCTGAAGCCAGAGACCGGGCGATACAAGTATTTTCCCGATTCCCGATGCGCCGTATTTGCCGGACAGTTTAATCGCCTCATAACCCAAACCCGCCACGAATGGAATGAGCGGAAGATGCCACGCAAAACGCATCAAGAGGTTTATCGAACCGATAATGTCTATTATGATCGTATCGATTAATCCGAACACGAGGATCGATACTAACATGACTATGAGCAGGAAACTCGTTCCGCATCTCGGGTGGAACCTCGTGAAGGTCTGCGCCTCGGAAGGAAGTAGCCGGCATCCGGCTTCGAAAGCAAATATCATTTTGTGCTCCGCACCGTGATACATGAACAACCGTTTGATGTCGTTCATTAGTGAAATTGCCATAATATACAATAAAAAGAGGGTGATTCTGATTAAACCCGACACAATATTGAACGGCATCGCCTCTCTTTCGATCTCAAACAACTTCGTTGTAAGGACGAGCGGGAGCACGAAAAATATCCCTAATCCGAGGGAAAGTGCAATCAGCAGTGTACCTGCTTTCGCTAACTTCCCCGGTTTGCTGCTTTCATTCTCCGGTTCGAGATCTTCCATACTAATTTCAGCCGACCATTGAAGCGAATCCAACCCGATTTTCAACATTTCAAATAGGGAGACTATTCCCCGCAGTACAGGAACGTTCAAATATTTACGCCTCTCTAAGACAGAGATGAACTCATGCCGGTCGATTTCAATCTCGCCGTTTGATCTTCTCACCGCAGTGGCATATGATCCGGGAGCGCGCATCATAACACCTTCGATAACCGCCTGACCCCCGACAAGTATTTTTTTCTTCTTTTCCATGTTTAATTCAAAAAGAAGCGTCTGAACCTGATGTTCAGACGCCCTGTTTTATTGTAATACGTATTTAAGCTTCTGCTTCTTCGCTGATTCCATATTTCCTGCGGAATTTTTCTACCCTTCCGGCCGAATCCACCAGCTTCTGTTTACCGGTGAAAAACGGATGACATGCGGAACAGATTTCCACGCGCAGATCGCTTGCGGTCGAACGCGTTTCAAACGTATTTCCGCATGCGCAGGTAACTCTGCTTAATTTATATTCGGGATGAATTCCTTCTTTCAATTTCTCCTCCAACTTTTAATTCAATAAGTTTAAAGCGTCTCCAATACGCTGAACGCCTTTATCCAATTCTTCTATCGATGTCGCAAACGATATTCTGATGTTATTATCCGAACCGAATGCCTCTCCCGGTATGACAACGACTTTTGCATACTCGACCAAAAATTTGGAAAACTCGGTGGAATCGTTTATTACGTTTCCGTTTACCGACTTCCCATAGTATGAGCTCACGTCGGGAAATATGAAAAATGAACCCTCCGGTTTGTTGGCTTCAATTCCGGGTAACCGGTTCAAACCGTCGTATATCGCGTCCCTTCTTTCCATGTACTCTTTTCTCATACCCTCTACGTCTTGCTGATCTCCCATCAATGCTCCGACCGACGCCTTCTGAGCTATCGAATTCGCGTTCGACGTGCTTTGCGACTGAATCTTGCTCATTGCCTTAATCAATTCCTTCTCTCCTGCGCCGAACCCGATACGCCACCCGGTCATCGAGTAGCTTTTTGACATTGAGTTCACAGTAAGCGTCAGATCGTATGCCTCCTCATATGCAGCTACACTTTTATACTTCTTCTCATATGTTATACGCTCGTAGGTTTCATCTGATATTATAAGAAGGTTGTTTTCTTTTGCGGATTTGATCACGTCGTGTATGAATTCATCATCCAACATCGAACCCGCCGGGTTCGATGGGGAGTTCAGTATCACTGCGGTCGTCCTCTCGGTAACATAACTGTCGAACCGGTTTTCCGTGTGTCGAAATTCAGATTCAGGATCGAGCTGGGCAAACACCGGTACACCATCAGCCATCTTGACTATCTCGGGGAACGAGACCCAGTAGGGAACCAGTATGATCACTTCGTCACCTTTGTTTACCGTCGCCATTATAGCGTTATATATCGCCTGCTTCGCCCCGCTGGTAACAACAATCTGGTCGTGAGTGAATTTTAAATCGTTATCCCGTTCGAGTTTGAACGCTATCGCTTCCTTAAGCTCGGGTATTCCATCGACCTTCGTATATTTCGTATAACCCTCAGCCATAGCTTTCGTCGCTAAGGCTTTGATATATTCAGGTGTAGGGAAATCAGGTTCGCCTGCTCCTAAATCGACGAGGTCCACACCCTCTGATTTCATATCCGATGCCAGCGCCATTACAACCATGGTGGTGGATGGCTTGATATTTTTTAATCTGTCCGCTAATCTGACCATTTCAACTTATTCCTTCACAGCCAGAAAATATAAGGCTCTACCCGCCTCTCCGCAAGAAGAATAAAGCAGGATTTATTTTGGGATTATGCTTCCGAAGCCTCTGTCTGAGAGGTTGCCTATTCCAAGGTGTTCGGGGATTTTGAAGTTCGTTTCAAAACCTCCGACGAAACCCGAGATTGAGGTGCCGAGTTTGAATGGAGGGATCTCTTTCAGTTCGTGGCGCGCCTTGATCCGCATGTCCACCTCGCACTTAAAAGTTCTTGCAAGACCGAGTATATTCCTGATGAGCATTTTCGAGAGAGCGGCATCGCGTTCCTGCTGGTACAAATACTTAAATTTTCCGTAGTCCTCCTCACCGAGCGCTAACCATGGAGTTTCGAACGTGTACTTCTTACGTTTGGTCGTAACTCCTATCTCGGAGTCAGTTTCGTTTTTCTCTATTTCGATGATCCCGTACTTGTTATGCCCGAGATAGAGTTCAGAGAGCTGCGGCAGCACTTCCTTTAGAGCATCAACACCGTCCTCGACTGCGATGATAAATGGATCGGAATCGAGTATCTTATACTGGATCAGAGGGGTGGACCTAATCTTGTCTGTGGCTCCACCGGAATATTCAACGAGCTTGCTGTCCGGAAATTTCTTGAGCATATACGCCCGGAAATGGTGACTTGAAACCTTACCGTCAGGATTGATTTTTATTCGAACTCTGTATACACGAATAGAACGCATTGAAGGCTCCGGCAAAAGCCCTGGTTATATAAATAAGAATCTTGAAAAACTAATTAAAGTACGCCCTTCTAAGAGTATCCTGCACTATACTACTTCCAATCGCTCATAGATGCAAGGAATTCTTTATTACTCTTGGTTCTTCTCATTCTCTCTAAAAGAAATTCCATACCCTCTACCGGATTCAGATCGCTGAGGAATTTGCGCAGAATCCATAGTCTGTTAAGTTGATCTTTCGAAAGCAGCAGCTCTTCCTTTCTTGTGCCGGAGCGGTTCAACTCAATCGAAGGGAATATCCTTCTGTCACTCAATCTCCTGTCGAGAACAAGTTCCATATTACCCGTCCCTTTGAATTCTTCGAAGATAACGTCATCCATCCTGCTTCCTGTGTCAATCAGCGCGGTAGCAAGTATCGTCAGGCTTCCCCCTCCTTCGACGTTCCTCGCAGCGCCGAAGAAACGCTTAGGTCTGTGCAGTGCATTAGAATCAACGCCGCCTGAGAGTATTTTACCACTGTGGGGTACAACTGTATTATGCGCCCGTGCCAGGCGTGTCAGGCTGTCTAACAGGATGACTACGTCCATCTCGTACTCGACCAGCCTGCGTGCTTTTTCGAGTACCATGTCCGCCACCTGGACATGCCTTTCCGGCGGCTCATCGAACGTGGACGAGATAACTTCCGCATCAACCGACCGTTCCATGTCCGTGACCTCTTCGGGTCTCTCGTCTATCAACAAGACCATAAGTTTTATCTCCGGATGGTTCCTCGTAATGCTGTTAGCCAGTTTTTGAAGAAGCATCGTCTTTCCCGTTTTCGGTTGTGCAACTATAAGCCCGCGCTGTCCCTTACCGATGGGCGTCAATAAATTCATTATCCTCATTGAATAACCGTTCGGTTCCGCCTCGAGATCTATAATCTCTTCGGGATAGAGTGGAGTAAGATTGTCGAAGCGGACTACTTCCTTTGCCTTTTCAGGGTCTTGATCGTTCACCTTTTCGACCTTCAATAAGGCAAAAAACCGTTCATTGTCTTTAGGCGGTCTTATCTGACCCGCCACCGTATCCCCTGTCCTCAGGCTGAACCTCTTAATTTGTGACGGCGAAATATATACGTCATCCGGTCCCGGCAGATAGTTATAGTCCACCGAACGAAGAAATCCGTACCCGTCCGGCAGTATCTCCAATACACCCTCGGAATGTATTTGCCCCTCTTTATCCGCCCTTGCCTCAAGGATGCCGAAAATCAATTCCTGTTTTTTCATATTCGATGCATCCGGCAGCTCGAGCTCGACAGCAAGATTTGAAAGCTCGGCTATTTTCATCGATTGAAGTTCTTTGATATCAGTTTCCATTAAATTCTTTCCTTTTGAAATATTTTATTGCTTGTTGAATTGTGCCGCTGAAAGGCAATATCTAATTTATTTAATCAGACTTCTAACCTTAAATCGTGAAATTCGGTAAACCTTTCGGCAGATAACCCCTAAAATATCTTTCTAATTTCCTGTTTTCGCTTTCGTTTTGCCATGATTTATATATTTGTGAAGAAGTTTGTTCTGCATTTTTCGGGGACAAAACGTTGTAGCTGTGTTAATTTATACTAATAAATCGTCATGTCAAGAAAAAAATATGTTTCGACTAAATTACTCACACTTCGGAATCACTATCTTACAAGCACCATCTTTTTCGTCTTGACAAATTCCCCCGTTTCAAACCTGTAAAGATAGATTCCGCTCGAAACGGCTATTCCGGAAGACGTATCTGTGTATCCCCGGAAATCCTTCCTCTTATTAGACGAAATTGATTCGATATAAGTTTCATAATTCGGTATAAGGATAATAATCTTTCGACTCCAAGCAGCTTGGAATATTCGGCGTATCTTTCCTACATTAACACTCTTTAAGGAGAATTGATGCTGTTATACATCGTCAGGCATGGGGAAACTGAGGAGAATGTGCGGGGAGTCCTGCAGGGAAGAACCCCGGGAAATCTGAACTCCACAGGTATCGAACAGGCGCGAATGACCGGAGAAGCGCTCAGGAACAAAGGGATAACTGCAATACACACTTCCAACCTCGACCGCGCTCTCGACAGCGCTTTGATTATCAGCGATATCATAGGCGCGGTTCTCGTGCCCGAGAAAAACCTGCAGGAACGGAATCTCGGAAACTTGGAAGGCGAAAGCTGGGAGGGTTATTTTAAAGCTCAAGCTGACAGCGGAATGTCGCACACCGAGTTCAAACCGGAGGGAGGGGAGTCTATTATCGAAGTGCAGGAGCGACTAAAACCGGTTCTTGAAGAGCTCACGGGTCAACAGCAGAGAGGCGATCTGCTCATCGTCGGGCACGGCGGTTTGAACACAATAATCCTCGACATGCTTTTGCCGATGCCCCTCAGCGAAATTTGGGAGAAAGGTCAAAATAACGGATGCATCAATATCCTGAACGTTCTCGGACAGATGGAAGCCGAACTCCTGACAATCAACGATTCTGCTCACCTTGCGGCGCTCAAAGATGAAATCGAACATCCCGAAAACAGCTAATCCTTACATCCTGACGTTCCTCATTTTTGTTGCCACCGAGGCGGGGGCGCAGAACAGCTTCCTGCCTCCCGACCCCACCCTCTGGATCGACAAAGAGATCATCTTCCTCCCTATAGACACTTCGAGATTCCTCGAACCGTATAATTCGTGGTCAGTTTCACGGATTAAGTCTATCACCCCTGAACCGGCACAGGTCTATGGTCGACGGGGCGTAATTATAGATGTAGATAAGAAGGATCATTTTGATCCATACTTCGTCACCGTTAACCTCCTCGATTCCGACACACTGTTATACGGGCTCAGTTTCGACGGTCATCTTCGGGATATTGCTTTTATCGATGAAATGAAAAGGGCTCAAAAATTTGTGGGCGCCATACTCTGGAACAACCGCTCAACTTTTTATACTCACGATTCAGTCCTCAACGTCCGGAAGCCGCAGGTAATTACCAACCTCGAACCGCTTTACTTGTGGAAGACAGCATGGAGCGACAGATCGGAAAAACCGATACGTCTCATTCTTTTTGAACCGGGAGGAGTCAAGATATTCATAGACTTGAATTTTTCGGAATTGAACTTGTCCCCTCTTACGGAGCCCGCCTATTTAGAAAAGATATTTCATAAGGTAAACCCGAGAATCGCCAACCCCGGCTGGGACAAAAAACTCTGGCAAAAGATAGAAAATGAAGCTATATCAAAAAAGATGTCCAGAGAGGCTGTATTGCTTTCATGGGGAAATCCCGTGAGGGCGAAAAGCAGGAGAGAGGATGGCGATCTATTTGAAATATGGAGCTATGACAGAGAACCGTTCGTAATCATAACTTTTCGGAACGGCGTTTTAGAATCATGGGAAACCCGGAACGTTGAATAAACCTCATTCTAAATTTAAATGAGCGCCTTCAGGAATATTCTTTTGCCGACGGATTTTTCTCCCTGCGCCGATGCAGCTCTGCATCAGGCGGTAACTATCGCCGAGCGTTCTCAGGGTACGGTAACGATGCTCCACGTTGTTACGGTTCATGAGGGCGATCCGGCAAAGATAAATTCACTGTTTGCAAAGAGCTCTCTCACTTATGACACTGTTATGACATCGGCGGAGGAGATGCTGCACACAAAAGAGGGGATGATTGAAACTCCCGTCCTCATCGAAAAAATCCTGTTAAGAGGAATTTCCCCGACAAGCGAGATCATCAGATACGCAGCTGAAAACAGTTCCGATCTGATCGTCATGGGCACTCACGGGAGAACGGGTATCCGCCGCCTCGTTATGGGCAGCGTCGCCGAAAAGATAATAAGGCTTTCGAATTGTCCGGTTATGACTGTCCGGTGCGGGCCGGACGGTAAACCTCAGGGATATCCGAACTATCGCTCGATACTGCTGCCTGTTGATTTCAGCGACGCTTCCACAACCGCTCTTTGGACTACGTCGGAACTTGCAAGGAGTTACGGAGCCAAACTGACTATTCTGCATGTTACCGAGCCGGTCGAACTTCCGGGATATGTAGATCAGGAAAGCATAGACGAAGATTATATCACAAACAGCCAGGTCGAAGCGGCGGAAACGGCACTCTCTGATTTCTTATCAAAGGCTCCCCTTGAAGGGATCGAAGTCTACACGAGAGTGGCGCACGGAAGACCGGGTCAAAAAATAGTCGACTTCGCTCATGAAGAAGAGATAGATCTCATCGTTATCCCCTCGCAAGGGAAAAGCGGCTTCGAGAGACTCCTGATGGGAAGCAACGTAAACAAAGTCGTACACAGGGCGAATTGTCCGGTTTTGGTACTGAAAAGGGAGAGATAGACCCGTCGAATCAGTTGCTATTTATTTTAAGTCGCTGTCATTCTGAGTCCGCCGGCTGGCGGACGAAGAATCCCGAACAGATACGTGTAAATTAATGGTAATAGACAGTAAACTTATAGTCATTCTCACTCCGGCTGAGATTCTTCACCCGTCAGCCCGTCAGGAGCAGGGCCTTTGACCGGCTGACGGATTCAGAATGACAGTGTGTAAATATATTTTTGTGGCGCAGTCACGCAGGTGCCTGCGTTGTTTTGCTGTGGGGAATACGCAGTCACCCTTCGACTCCCCGCCTTTCATTAGTCGGACAGGAGAAAGGAGGGGATATTATAACTCTCCCCTTGAGGGGAGTATCCGTCCCGAAGGTTCGGGACGGACGAGGGGTGTTATCGTTCGATTATCTCGGAAATTGGAAGAATTATCTAATCACACCCTCCGGCTTCAGACTTCGTCTGAAGCCACCTCCCTCGAGGGAGGAGTCTTATCCCATCTTCGATGGGATAAGTGGGGACAACTCAAGAGTTGTCCCGGGGCAATTCCCCGTCTGACCGATTGCCGGGCAGGCCCGCTTTCTTCGGGGTAAACGTGAATTGCCCCTACAATTTTGCTTACAACGAGATTCTCCAGAGGATTTCAATAAAACGAAGAAGATGCTCCTGCTCAAATAATTTTCGTGAAACTCTGTAGGGGACGCAGATCTGCGTCCCCTACATCCCAAAGAACGAAAAGGGTCAGCCCGTCAGGAGCCGGGCCTTTCACCAGCTGACGGATGACCCGCACTCGCTGTCATTCTGAGGAATCCGCCAGCTGGCGGATGACGAAGAATCTCGTATTTCAACAATAGTGCAGGCGGCGGGTGGTTAATATCTGCCTGAGCTTGCCGCA
>JADFGO010000002.1 GCA_022567655.1 Candidatus Neomarinimicrobiota bacterium | reverse complement strand
AGGGCCTTTGACCCGCTGACGGATGACCCGCACTCGCTGTCATTCTGAGTCCGGCTGAGCCGGACGAAGAATCTCATATTTCAACAATAGTGCAGGCGGCGGGTGGTGAATATCTGCCTGAGCTTGCCGCATTAAATTCGCCCTTCTTGCATATAAACCGCTGAAGTGATAAATTACTACGCTAAGAAAAGATTTAATTTGTAGGACATAACGTTGAAACTGAATAAACGAATATATCTCGACCACAGCGCGACGACACCGGTTGACCCCGAGGTCATCGAAGCGATGAACAGCGCTATGGGTGAGAACTGGGGCAATCCGTCGAGTATTCACGCAAACGGCAGAGGCGCTAAGTTCATGATAGAAGAAGCCCGCGAGAAAGTTGCGGGACTCATGAACGCTTCAACCGATGAAATCCATTTTACCAGCGGCGGGACGGAAGCGGACAATTGGGCTCTGCGGGGTGTAGCTCACGCTCTGAAGAAGAAGGGGAATCACATCGTCACCGCTGAGACTGAGCATCCGGCGGTTATTGACTCGTGTAAGGAACTCGAAAAAGAAGGATTCGAAATCACTTACGTCCCCGTTGACAGGCAGGGCAGCATTCACCCGCATGACTTGGAAGCTGAAATCAGACCGGAAACTATCCTCGTCTCTTTGATGCATTCGAATAACGAGATCGGTACAATAAATCTCGTTCACAAATACGCTGAGGTCGCTCACGAAGCCGGCGTGCTGATTCATACCGACATCGTTCAGTCATACGGCAAGGTGCCTATGGACGTAACACAGTTAGACGTCGACCTTGCAAGCGTTTCCTCACACAAAATTTACGGACCTAAAGGCGTCGGTGCGCTTTATATTCGGGCGGGCGTGGAAATCGAGCAGATAATGTTCGGGGGACATCAGGAGCGGAACAGAAGGGGCGGAACAGAAAACGTTCCCGGTATCGTGGGATTCGGAAGAGCTGCGGAACTCAGGGCATCAAGATTAGAGGAAGACAGCATAAAGCTTAAGCGGCTTGCAAAAATATTTTACGAAGAGCTGAAAGAGGCAGTGGGAGATGTCGATCTGAACGGGCATCCCACAAGACGAATACCCGGACATCTTTCGCTCAGGTTTGAAGGTGTAGACGGAGAAGCGCTGCTTATGAATCTCGACACCAACGGCATTTCGGCTTCCGCCGGCGCTGCCTGCTCCTCAGGAGCGATAAAAATGTCCCCTGTTCTAAAGGCAATCGGGCTCAGCGAATCAGAAGCGCTCGGTACGTTGAGACTCTCTTTTGGAAGAGACAACAACGAAGATGAGATCGGAACAGCGGTTAATGCCGTCATAAAACAGGTCGAAAGACTCAGAAAAAAAGAATTGCAAACGGCAGCGCTATGAATGAAAAGGTAATCATGGCTATGAGCGGGGGCGTCGACAGCTCCGTCGCTGCGCTTCTTCTTCTCGAACAGGGTTATGACGTTATAGGCATTACAATGAAGAACTGGGAGTTTGAAAGCGCCGGAGGAAACCTGAACGCGGAGAGCTCCTGCTGCTCGCTCGGTTCCATCGAGAACGCGCGCATGGTCTCAACCCAGCTGGGAATTCCTCATTACGTTTTCGATGTTTCGGATTCATTCAAAGAAAAGGTGATCGAAAATTTCAAGTCGGAATATCTTGCCGGAAATACTCCTAACCCTTGCGTTCGCTGCAATTACCTTATCCGGTGGGACACTCTACTCGAAAAAGCCGACGTCTTTGATGCCCGATATGTGGCTACCGGACACTACGCCCGGATTAACAGAAACTCCCGGAACGGGAGTGTGGAGCTGTTAACGGGGATCGATCCGGATAAAGACCAGTCCTATGTTCTTTGGGGGTTAAAACAGGAAGATCTCAAGAGAACGCTCTTTCCGCTTGGTGAACTCAGAAAAGACGCCGTCCGGCAGAAAGCCGAAGAAGCGGGACTCCGTACTTCAAAAACTCCCGAGTCGTTCGAGATTTGCTTTATTCCCGATAACGATTACCGTAGATATATAAGGGAAAACGTGGACGGTTTGGAGGAAATGGTCCCCGAAGGTGAGATTCTCGACTCAGATGGCGAGGTGTTGGGGATTCACAGCGGCTATGTAAACTATACTATCGGGCAAAGAAAAGGTCTCGGTGTGACACTCGGCGAGCCCGCTTATGTAATCGGGATAGACCCGGTAAGCAACACGTTGACAATTGGCAAAAAGGAAGATTTGATGTCGACCGAATTCAGTTTAAAAGACGTTAACATGATGCCCGGCTACGAGAGTGAAAAATCATTTCGAGCTACGGTAAAAATAAGGCACCATCATATTGGTGAAGAGGCGTTGTTACAGAGAAATTCCGCCCGTAGCTGGAATGTAACTTTTACGCATCCTGCTGAAGCGGTCGCACCGGGACAATCGGCGGTATTCTACGATTCCGACAGGCTGTTGGGCGGAGGAATAATAGAGGAAGTATTCTGATTAATGCCTGAAAGAAAAAAAATTACCGTAAGTACGCTCGCGCGTATGAAGAAAAAGGGTGAGAAGATAGTTTGCCTTACCGCTTACGATTTCTCGACTGCCCGGCTCCTCGATGATGCGGGAGTTGACCTGATTTTAGTTGGAGACTCTGCGGGGATGGTGATCGCGGGACTCGACACAACGCTCCCTATTTCGATGGACGAGATGGTTTTTATGACGAAATGGGTATCACGCGCAAAGCTGAAAGCGATGCTGATTGCCGATATGCCGTTCGGTTCCTATCAACCGGACATCTCCACCGCTATAAAAAACGCCACCCGCTTCATGCAGGAAGGCAGAGCCGAGGGAGTAAAAATTGAAGGAGGCGTCAGGTCTGCCGAAACCGCACGCGCTCTCGTCGAAGTCGGGATACCCGTCCTCGGTCATATAGGCATGACACCCCAATCCGTTAATGAATTCGGGGGGTACAGGGTCAAGGGTAAAACCGAGAAATCGCATGACGATCTCCTCGAAGACGCTGTCGCACTTCAGGATGCGGGAGTTTTCGGTATCGTTCTCGAGGCGGTCAAGTCAAAAACTGCCGCGGACGTCACCGCTTCCTTAGACATTCCCACTATCGGAATTGGCGCGGGCTCCGAATGCGACGGACAGATACTCGTCATCCATGACCTCATCGGAGCGTTCAACGGATTTGAACCCACGTTTGTGCGCCGATACGCGGAAGTCGGGGAAGCTATCTTCGATGCCGTTAAAAAATTCTCCGGAGACGTAAAAAACGGAAGCTATCCAAGCCCCGATGAATCCTACGAATGAGGATCATAAAATCCGTCGCTGAGATGCAGGCGTACTCCGATTCGCTAAGGAGTAAAAACATCAAGATTGGTTTCGTTCCGACGATGGGCGCTCTCCATGACGGTCACCTGAGCCTGGTGAAAAAATCCACTGAAACGACCGATCAAACCATATTAAGCATCTTCGTGAACCCCGTTCAATTTACACCTTCCGAAGACTTTAACGAATATCCGAGAGATTTCCGGACGGACGAAGAGTCAGCCCGTGATAACGGGGTTGACGTGATTTTCTATCCATCGGAAGAAGAGATTTATCCGGACGGCTACAGCACTTTCAGTGTAGTTGAGGGTTTGAGTGATATATTGGAAGGAGCGTCGAGACCTTCCCATTTCAAAGGCGTTACGACAATTGTCAATAAACTTTTTAACATTATCAATCCGCAGATTGCTTTCTTTGGACAGAAAGACGCTCAGCAGGCTGTTATAATCAAAAAGATGGTGACGGATCTGAACCTGAACGTCGGGATTATCGTCTGCCCCACTATACGGGAATCGGACGGGCTCGCTCTTAGCTCACGTAATACCTTCCTCACCCGGGAAGAACGAGAACAGGCGCCCCTGATTTATAAAGCGCTCACGAGGGCTGAGTCTCTGCACACAGACGGCAAGCATGAATCATCCGGGATAATATCTTTGATAGAAGAAATTATCTCCTCCGCCACGCTC
Source organism: Candidatus Neomarinimicrobiota bacterium (assembly GCA_022567655.1). NCBI lineage: Bacteria > Pseudomonadati > Fidelibacterota > Fidelibacterota bacterium. The sequence goes on along the minus strand of JADFGO010000002.1, from coordinate 48,946 downwards.
GCTAAGATAGATTACGTTGCTGTTATAGATGAAGTTACATTACAACCGGTTGAATCCACTACAAGCGGAGCATTGGTCGCCATAGCCGTCTCTTTCAGTGCAACCAGGCTTATAGATAACACGATCCTCCCACCCATGGATTAACCTCCTTGGACTCCTACCTGGACCTGTACGGTAGTCATTCAGCACGATTCCATTTTGTCTTGATAATCTTCATGCAATATGATAAGTTACACTCCCTTTGAAAGAGTACTCGACAGGTAATAAAAAACTGAGGAAGATATGAAAAAGGAAAATAAGAGGCAGCTGGCTATTGAGCTTCCTCAGGATATAGCGGACGGCGAGTATTCAAATCTCGCACTGATAACCCATTCTCCGGCAGAGTTTGTCTTCGATTTTTTAAGAGTGGTGCCCGGAGCGCCGAAAGCCAAAGTCAAATCAAGGGTGATAATAGTGCCCATGCACGCAAAAGCCTTTCTATCCGCGTTACAGGAAAATATCAGGCGGTATGAAAAACAGTACGGGGAGATCGAAATACGGAAGCCGGAAGGCGGAGAATCTGAATTCCCACCGCCATCAAGTTCCGAACCTATGGCTGAAGCATAACTCTTGGAGAGCAGCAGAGCGGCTGCATAAGAAAGTAAGTTAACATATCAGTGAGTAATGATTGGCGATCAAAGTAGCAATTAACGGATTCGGGAGAATAGGGCGAACCCTTTTCAGGGCGGCAAAACTCAGAAATGCCGACTTCGATTTTGTGGCAATAAATGACCGGGCTGACTCTTTTAGCCTCTCCACAGTATTGAAATACGACTCGATACACGGGATTTACGGGGGTGAAATTTCTTACGATAATGATAACATTATCGTTGACGGAATTAAGATACCTATCTATTCATTCAGGGAAGAGGAGGGGAATCTTCCATGGGGCGATCTCGGAGTTGACGTTGTGGTGGAATCAACAGGAATCGCGAGAGATAAAGACTTTTTGAACTTTCATTTAGAATCAGGAGCTAAAAAGGTTCTTCTCACAACACCCGGTAAAGAACCCGTGGATGCTACCGTTGTTTTCGGGGTCAATCACGACATTTTGACAGGTGATGAAAAGATAATCCTCAACGCCTCCGGTACTACCAACTCCGCAGCTGTCCTCTGTAAAGTAATGGAGGACAGTTTCACGATAAAAGAAGGATTTATCACTACAGTTCACGCATATACTCTCGACCAGAGCCTCCTCGATTACCCGCACGAGGACATGCGCAGAGCCAGGTCAGCCGCTCTATCGATAATCCCCACCACAACATGGGCGGTACAGATGGTTGAACTGATCATCCCGCGCCTCAAGGGAAAACTTGACGGCATCGCCTACCGCGTTCCCGTCCCCGCCGGTTCCATAGTCGATCTGTCCCTCGATCTTGCGACGGACGTCACTCTCGAAGAAATACAAACCGTGATGAAAGAAGCCGCAAATGGATATATGAAAGGTGTATTAAAATATGAAGAATCTCCACTCGTCTCGGCGGATATTGTCGGAGATACTCATTCCGCCATTTACGACGCGAACCTCACAAAAGTCCTGAAACCAGATTTTGTCAAGATTGTTGGGTGGTTCGATAACGAAGCGGGTTATTGCAACCGTGCGGTTGATTTAATCAAACTTATTTCTTCTTGATATGAAAAAACCGCACTGAATAAATCACTGCGGTAAATAAGAATTCATAGCCGGCTTCGGCTATCCTGCCCTCGTTATTCCGTTAAGTCTTCTTTTTTCCGGCTTCTACTATATTCCACAATCCAACCCCTAACGAGAACAATCCTATCACAAAACCGAAAATTCCGAACCCGGACCTGTCGCCCCACCATGTATAGAGAACAAATACTCCTCCAAGCCCAAGCAGTATCCCGAATGCCATAGGGTTATTTCTTATCATTGCACTCTCCCCTATCTCATTTTACAATTATATTAAAGGACGGCATTTCAACCGAGTGGAATATAATAACCGATTTAAATAATGACAAGTAAAATATAGCTATGTTTATTAACGAATTAACCCCTCACACTCAAGCGGTTTCTTCCGAATTGGAGTCGGTCTGATTGTCAGCCGGGAGCCTGTTTGCGACATATCTCTCCCAGAGCTTCAGAAAAAGAAAGGCTATGCCGAACCCGAATAGCATTCCGCCGATAACATCAGATGGCCAGTGCTTACCGACATAAATTCTTGAAATACTTACGGTCACAGCAAATATGATAAAATACAGCTTCCATTTTTTATAAAAGTGTCCGAACCATATCGCCATCGCCATAGTACCCATGGCGTGTCCCGAGGGAAAGGAATATCTTCCCCCGCAGCCGACAAGTAAGTTGATATCTTCTAATACCTTGCATGGTCTCAACTGCCCGACCACAGGTTTTAGAAATCTGGTGGAAATCACGTCGCCGATTACTACCGCTAACACCCCTCCGAGTATGATGAATTTTGTTCTTTTGTCTCCGAAGATCAATCCGGCTAAACCGATAATCATCAATGGTATTCCCCAATAATTCTGTTCGGTTATTATCGGCATTACGACATCAAATACCGGATTGGAGAGGCCGCCGTTTATGAACCGGAAAAATGCGAGATCGATCGAGTGGAGAACTTCCATTTTATTCAGATCTGATAACCGGGTGTACCGCTCATACGCCTTTGAATTCTATTCATTGAATCAGGCGTAACAAAGTTTTATTACGATACCCACCTATCGATCATATAGCCTATGGTCATCATCAACCCGGTAAGGAGATGGCTCATTATAGTGCCGACGTTTGCGGGTGCCAGCTTTAGGTAATCATCGTAATGTACTTTAGCCGTCCGGACCGCCTTAACGGCGATGGGTATTGTGATCAAGCCGAGCAGCGTCCACGGAGAGATCATACCGAGTATCACGCCTATCACTATAAAAACGTACGTGAGCCACATTATGTATCCGTAACCGACCGCCGCGCGTTTTCTTCCCATTCGGGCAACGAGATGATTTTTGCCGACTTCCTTGTCCGCCTTATAATCCTGAAATTCGTTGATATATAGAATACCGGCAACCAGCATAGCAATCGGAAGTGAGGCGACCAACGGTTCTAAGGCGAAATACCCCGTTTGTACATAGAAAGAACCCACAGTCAGTAAAATTCCGAAATCTATGCCGATGAACATTTCCCCTATACCTCGAAAGACGAGTTTAAACGGAGGCGCCGTATAGAAATAACCGGAAAGCACGCCGAATAACCCCATGTATAATATTTCCATCCCCTTCATGTAAGTCAGGAATAAACCGATAAGGCTGCCGGCTGCCAACAGAAGCAGAGCTTCTGTCAGTACCTCTTTCGGAGCAAGCAGACCTTTTTGGATCATTCTCGAACCTCCGGTGTAGGGACGGAGAAATTCTGTATTCGCTTCGTCATTCCCTGAACGATGATCCCAATAATCATTTGCGACGTTCGCTCCGGCTTGAATAAGAATTGCCCCGAAGAGGGTCAAAAAGAAATATCCCCAGCTGAACGTGTCAAACGAACTCCATGCTATAACCGAGCCTAATATCACAGGTATGATAGTAGCGGTAAAGAACGGAGCCCTCACTTCACCGAGATATAATTTAAATTTGCTTGTTTCCATCAGTTCCTCTCTATATTTGGGAGCGATCTACGCGCTCTTTCTCCAGAAATATCGTTTGTTGGTTTCGTTTAACAATATTGTTGCAGTGTTTTCACCCGACATCGCCACTCCCGCGATCCCCGCGCCCGGCGTCGTCCAATGACCCGCAAGAAGCAGATTCTTAATCGGTGTCCTCGGCTGCAACCTGTTGATCCCCATTTGCCCGGGAGAAAATGTCCATCCGTACGGTGCGCCGTTTTTGGTCAACGCATACCGCTGTATAGAAGCGGGGGTCATGATAAGTTTAACTTCGATGGAATCCGACAAACCGGGCAGATATTTTTCCGTGGATTTTATCATCTTATCCGCTGCATCATTCGCCATTGAATCCCATGAATCTCCATCCATGTAGGGAGCGTAGTTCCACAAATGAATCACATGCCCCCCTTCGGGTGCAAGCGAGCTGTCAGTAAGGCTCGGAATCGTGATATCCACCGGCGCGTCGGGAACCGTCTCTTTCATTTTTTTGAAGACCTCATCCATATCGTATGAGTCATATATCACGGTGTCATGATACCTCATATCATCAGGCAGCTCCATCTTCACCCCGAGACTTATTTTAAATAGCGAAGGCGTCTCTTCCTGAGTCTCGAGTTTATTGATAAATTTTTCGCTGACGGATCCGGAGGGCAGCATGCCTTCGAACGTCGTCAAAGCATCCGCGTTGGATACAACAGCATCAGCCCTGACCGAGAATGTATCCCCGTTTTTTTCGTTCCCGATATGTTTTCCCACTTCATCCCAACGACCCTGAACAGATCGCAGCCTTACTCCGACAGCCTCACCGTTCTCGACTATTATTTCCTCTACCTGATGGTTTGGAAGAAATTCACCGCCATGTTTATTTAGTCCCTTGACGTAGGCTTCTCCCAGCTTTCCGCTGCCGCCTTTTGCGATATGTCCTCCGTCATTTAAGTATCCCATCATAACCGCCGCCCAGAAGAGTGCGGACATCTTCGAAGGGGGAATTCCGAAGTATGACCATAACCCGCTAATGGCGGCGTTCACCTTTTCATCTCTGACGAAATCTTCCGCCATAGTGTCGTAAGTCTGGCTCGGATATTTCATAAACACCGGATGGGTAACCGGGACTTTCAGGAATTCCCACAAGCTGAAAGTTGACGGCAGATCGCCCATCTCTTCATATGTCTGCTGCATCTCCCTGAACAACATCTCGACGCCCGATCGAGTTTCCGGAAACAGTTTGGATAGGTTTTCGATGAACCCGTTCGTGTCGGGCGGTACCTCGACATTGAAATCCGGCAGTCTCAAATTTGCCAGCGGATTTATATCAAGAAATTCAACGCTGTCTATAACGCCGAGATCGCTTAAGTGTTTTGTGACCACGCCGTTAGGTCCGCAGCCCGATAGAAGGTGAGGTCCTACGTCGAATGTGTACCCTTCACGCTCAAAACTGTGGCATACGCCTCCTGGAGAAGGTCTCTGATCTACAACGAGGACACTCTTCCCGTTCATTGCCGTCAGGGCAGCCGCGGAGAGTCCGCCGATACCCGCTCCTATGACTACTACGTCGTACTTATCTTTCATGCTCTTCCTCTAAAGATTTAAAATATTGGGAATTAAAAATCAGCCTCTAATAAAGTAAAACTTATTCTCAAGAATTCAGGGAGTCAAGGAATATATCATGGCGGGCGGTTCAATAATTCACAGTTTAGCGGATGCTGATTTTCAGAAAGCTATGTTAAATCAATATTAAACGGCATCATCAGGAGAAACTGTCCACAGAAGCTCCCATTTATCATTTTCCCTCCGTTCAAAACATACCACGGTTGCGGTACGGAAGGCGAGCCCCGATTTATCATGGGATCGATCTAAAAGAAATGCGGCTATCTTGTCCATAAAAGGCAGGTGCCCGACCAGCATCGTGTTTTGTTCTGCCGCATTCATATCATCGGCAATCCCGGCAACGGGATCGTTGGGCTTTAATCCCTCCCTGAAAGACGGCTCAACATCCGGCGCGACAGACTTCTGAATTATCCCTGCTGTCTGCTCCGCACGAAGCTTTCCGCTGTGATATATCTCGTCAACGTTAACATCCATTTCTGATAATTTTGAGGCTACGAGCGCCACCTCTGATTCTCCCTCGGGGCTTAACGGGGGATCGCCGGATTCATAATCCGCAACAGGTTTTCCATGTCTGACCAGATATAAATTCATAGTCAATTAAATTTATTCCCCTATGATTTTGATCATTACTCTTTTCTGCCGTCTGCCGTCGAACTCCGCATAGAATATCTGTTCCCAGGGTCCGAGGTCGAGTTTACCGTCCGTGATGGCAACGGTAACTTCCCTACCCATTATCTGCCTTTTAAGGTGTGCGTCCGCATTATCTTCGCCCGTTCTGTTGTGCCTGTATTTGCTTACCGGCTCGTGGGGGGCAAGCTGCTCGAGCCATTCGTCATAATCTTCGATCAAGCCCGATTCGTCATCGTTGATATAGACCGAAGCCGTTATGTGCATGGCGTTGCAGAGTACTAAACCTTCCATTACGTCTGAGCGTTCCACAAGTTCTTCTACCTGCGGAGTGATATTAATATAGTCCCGCCTCGTTGGTACGTTGAACACCAATTTTTCAGTTAAAGATTTCAATGAACTCCTCCAACATTTCTCAACCCATTAATCTATCGTTGTGTCTTATAACACGCAACAGGGATATTAAAAGAAATTTTACTTGAGAAAACGCTATAATGTGGCGCAGTCATCATGACGCAACGTGATGCCTGCGATCTTTTCACAATAGTATAACGCAGGCACCTTCGGTGACTGCGCCACCTAAGAGTGCCGGTCATCCGGCTCAGCCGAACGGGGTGTGTCAAGGTAGGGGCAGGTCTGTGACCTGCCCGACTTCTTGCCCGTCAGACCGATGCCGAGCTGGCCAGGCGGGCCTGCCCTCTAACGCGGGAGGGTTAATAAACCCTCCCCTACGTATCCCACATCGAAGATGGGATAAATCTTCCCCTCCTTACGCAAGGAGGGGAACACAAGGGGTGGTTCTCATTTCTTTAGCTCAGCCATTTATGGCTGGGTTATATGATCAACGATTATTACTCGAAGGGCGTTCACGCTCTTTGCGACAGTCATGGATTTCGATGATGCTGACTCACCTGTTCACCGGTCAGGGCAAGCCCCGACTCGCACTATATTTTTCATAATATGTAACAGGGATATTAAAAGAAATTTTACTTGACAAAACGGGATTTTAGTTTATACTTAAACTACATCCTACTATGGAATTACTAAAGAATCAGGTAAGAAGAAAAGTGAGCGATTCTCTGCTCGCGTGGGTAAACCTCTCACGCGTCGAATCAGCGATGCAGTCTAAACTCGCCAATACCTACAAGAGATATAATCTCACGTCGCCTCAATTTGAGGTTCTTGCGCTCCTCTGGGTAAATCCCGACGGGCTGACTCAAAAGGGGATAACGGAAAAACTCCAGTGGTCGAAAGGGAATACGTCCGGAGTTCTCCTTAGAATGCTGGAAAAGGAATTCATTTCGCGCGAAAGCCCGCCGGAAGATAAACGCTTCCACAGGGTAAATCTGACTCACAAGGGAAGGAACCTCGCCGATAAGATGATCCCCCGAATAGAGCGGGAGGTCACAGATAAATTTGAATCGATACTCTCAGTCCGCGAAAGAAGAATGCTGAAGGAAATCCTTATCAAGACGTTCGAAAATATTTAGTTATTGTAGGGGCGATTCACGTTTACCCCGAAGAAAGCGGGGAATCGCCCGGAAAAAAGCGGGTAAATACCTGTGGACAACTCTTGAGTTGTCCCTACATATCCCCTCCTTCCCAAGGAGGGGAACACAAGGGGTGGTTTTCCAATAAAAAATACCGATTATTCTCCTCTAATAAGAGGGGTGTTCCGAAGGAACTCCTTCCGGAGGAAGTTTATCCCGATTCTATTTCGGGAGGGTGTGTAAGGGATTGCGGTCAGGGCAAGCCCTAACTCGCACAACAAAATCTAACTTGCTTAATTATATTCGGAGAAACCTTTACCGCGACAGATCGTTATAAATCACAAACGCAGCCAAAACAAGGAAGATCGCAAAGCCTACCTGCTGAACCGCCATCTTTGTTTTTACCGACAGCGGACCCCGTTTTGCCCATTCAATCAGTATCACCACTAAATGCCCGCCGTCAAAAGCGGGTATAGGCAGTATGTTCAAAATCGCAAGGTTAACGCTCAATATAGCTATGAGGTTGAAGAGGCTGTCCAGACCTGTCCGGGCAGAATCGCCCGCTAATTTAGCAATAAATATCGGACCGCCGACCGACCGGAACGATTCCTCTCCGGTTATGAGCATTTTAATAGAAGTGAGAGTAAGTTTACCCCATAAATAGGTCCGCATAAACCCGCTGCCTATCGATTCCGATAAATGAGCTTCCCTGACGTTTACCGTGGGCCTTATGCCTATTATACCAAGTTTCTTGATGGAGCCGTCCACCGGGATTTTTTCCAAACGGGATATAATCCTTTCGCTGAAGATCTCCTCGCCTCTCTGCCATGTTACCTCAAGCTCGGAGTTCGGACGCGAGTGAATATACTCGGTCAATTCCTGCCAGCTGTTCATCATGTTTCCATCAATCGAAAGAATTTTATCACCGGCCAGCATCCCTGCGCCCTCTGCCGGATAGCTTTCAACGACATGAGTTACAACAGTCGATTCGTCAACTTCACCGATTCCGTACGTAAAGGTGAGAACCGCAAAGATCAGAACGGCGAGAATTATGTTCATTGTTACACCTGCTGAAATGATGAAGAGCTTTTGAAGCACGTTTTTAGACATAAATTCCCACGGCTCGCCTTTGATAGAATCTCCCTCCATCGATTCGTCTATCATCCCTGCGAGTTTTACGTATCCGCCGAGCGGTATCCATGACACACAGTAATCCGTCTCTCCGATTTGGATACCCGCCATCCTTGGCCAGAATCCGATCGAAAAACGCTCTACTCGAACTCCCGATGTCTTTGCCGCCAAGAAATGTCCTAACTCATGTACGATGATAAGTATCCCCAATACCGTCGCTGTTGCTATTATCGTTGTAATCAATCTTTTCTCATATTCAGTTTAACTCCAATCATCCCGTACCTTTTTCGTAATATTCTCTTCGATTTCAAGAACCGCCTCTAATGAGGGTTCGTTTATTATCTCCGTCGAATCGAGAGCCTTTTTTATCGCCACTGCAATATCGGTAAAACCGATTTTCCCTTCAAGGAATAAATTTACCGCCGTTTCGTTCGCTACGTTAAGTATCGCCGGGGCGGAGCCGCCTCTCTCTAACGCCTCGAAAGCCAACTTAAGGCATGGAAACCGTTCGAAATCGGGTTCCTCGAAAGTCAACGATTTCACTTTCCGAAAATCTGTCTGTTCCCATGATACGCCTGCCCTTGCCGGATAAGTCAAAGCGTACTGAATAGGCAATTTCATGTCCGGCAGCCCGAGCTGCGCTTTTATCGATCCGTCCTCGAATTCCACCATTGAATGTATAATCGACTGAGGATGAATTACAATATCAATTCTCTCGTGCGGTATGTCGAAAAGCCAGAATGCCTCGATCACTTCTAATCCCTTGTTCATCAGCGTCGCTGAATCTATTGTTATCTTTTTGCCCATTTTCCAGTTCGGGTGAGCTAAAGCTTCAGCGACCGTAATCGCAGCAAATTCTTCCGCCGGCTTCATTCTGAACGGACCTCCGGAAGCCGTGAGGATAAGTTTTTTTACGCTCTTGATGTCTTCTCCCGTCAGGCACTGCCAGATCGCCGAATGTTCGCTGTCGACAGGGTAAATCTCCGCCCCCGTATTCCTCATTATCGATCTGATCAGAGCGCCTCCCATTACGAGGCTTTCCTTGTTGGAGAGAGCGATTATTCTTCCCGCTTCCGCCGCCCTGACGGTAGGCACCAGTCCCGCGCTCCCGACTATCGCATTCAGGACTATGTCGACGTCATCCCGGGAAGCCAATTCCGCCACTCCATCTCTTCCGGAGAGCACTTCGACCTTATCTCCCAATGCAGCTTTTAACTTTCCTGCCGCCGTTTCGTCGACAAGAGCGACGGTATCAACATGATATCGTGCCGCCTGCTCCGCCAGTAATTCCCACTGCGTTCCCGCCGCCAGATAGCGGACACTGATATCCTCTCCGAGTCCCTCCGCGACTTTCAAGGCGTTAACTCCTATTGAACCCGTCGATCCTAAGATGGAAATAGATTTCGACATGTTACAACCTGATTCCCAAACCCAGATTTATCCGTTGGGTTTTGCTCTGCTGCAGCTGAATAAATAAAAAAACTATTCCTCCTAAATCCTGACTCATCCCGATCCCTAACCAAATTTGTGTTCGGGCTATATCCTCTTTCTGGTCGGTAAGAAGGTTATCCTCTGCTTTGACGTTTATCCGCATCTCAGAAAAATCCGTTCCCAGCGCCGCCTTGAAGGCCCTTGCACTCCACACTCGGTTATACTCGATCTGAACCGTCATGTCCAATATTCGAAAATCCTCAGGACCTCTCAGCGCGGTTACCATTGCGCCGAATGTTAAACCCCTGTCATTCTCTTCGTTTGAAACGGCTTTGAATCTCAAACCGTAGCCGGTGATTATTACGCTCCTGTTTCCGATATTTACGGCAGAAAATTTTCCTGAGAGCTCCGCCCTTTTGTCTATCCCGATCGCCGCTTGAAAAATCGGCAGACTAAATTGATTTACTCCGCTCAGAGGACCAACGGCGAGCTCATCCGAGGGCAGGTTGAATTCCATATTCACACTGAGTCGAAAATCTCCGGAAGATAAAAAATTCGCATCTCCGGCGAAGAATCCACCCATAGCAAGAGGCAGCGCTCTCGCAAGTGGGTCAGCCTTGGTCCGAAATTCTGCGTCAGTCAATGAATTCAAATCGAGGTCTTGCGCAAACGGCTGATTAATAGACAGGGCAAGGAGTGTCAGTTGAATCCACAGCCACCTCATATTGCCTCTGCTTCTTCTCTTTGCGCCATCATGTTAAATCGATTTTCTAAACTCTCAACCTGTGAATTCAGTTCATCAGACAACGCTGTTTCCTCTAATTCCGTATCGAATTCAGCCGAAAATTCTTTCTGCATGGGGCTGATCAATTCTGATGCTGAAACTTTTCTTCCGGCTGCTTCCGAAAGGTTTGTTGTTTTGTCAGAGAGCTCCTTTTTCATCTCGATCATTTGAGCAGCAGATAGATCGAGAAAATCCGTGAGCGCTTTATGCCCGTCTCCGAGCAATATTGATCCGTGCAGGAGAATGGCATTACCGTATCTCCTTCCGGCGCTGCCCACTATCTTTTTTCCGTTGAACTCCAATTCGGTTTTTGCGGATGATACAAAACAGACGGACTTTCGGGATTTTGGACTCATGCTGTTCCTTAACGGGCTTGTCCTGACAAGATCGACGTTTATTCCAAGCCGCGCCACCGCTCTTCCAATTGCGCTATGAACTTTCAGATATAGCTCTCCGAAACCGTAATCCGATCCCGGTATTATAACGGAGTACGTAATTTCTTCCGAGTGAAGGATCGCTCTTCCGCCGGTGGGTCTTCTTACAAAATCGACTCCGAGCTCCCTGCAAAGACTTTTATTCACTGTCCCTGAAGATTGATGATGACCTATCGAGACAGACCGGGGATTCCATTCATACAACCTGAGGACAGATCGACCGTTTGTCGATACCGACAGAGCATAATCAAGAGCCATGTTGTACGCCCCTGAAGATACTCCGGTAAGCAGTATACTCCAGCTATTCGCCGCCGATGATGCCACGCGAGGAAGTCTCAAAAAATTCTATTGTTTTCAGTACTTCAGGAATGTGGTCTCCGTTGCTCTTTAAGTGGGAGAGCCCTTCATTGAGAGTCGAGTCCTTATCGTATATCTGTTTGTAGGCTTTAGAAATCGCCTTTATCGCTTCACCGGATATCCCGTTTCGCTTAAGCCCTATAAGGTTGAGTGTACGGTAAACCAACGGATCACCGGCTGCCAGTACGTATGGAGGAACGTCCTTTGGTACTCTGTAACCCCCTCCTATAAAAGCAAAAGTGCCGATCCTCACGAATTGATGTATAGGGACCATCCCCCCTACGGTGACATTGTCCTCAATCAGAACATGCCCGCCCATATTTACCGAATTTGCGATGATTACTTTGTTTCCGATTACGCAGTCATGTGCAACGTGTACATAAGCCATTATCAAGCAGTTACTTCCGATGACGGTTTTGCCTAACGCCTCGGTCCCCCTGTTGAGAGTGGCGAATTCTCTTACTGTTGTTTGATCACCGATCTCGAGTGTGGATTTCTCACCGTGATATTTTAAATCTTGCGGGATAGAGCCGAGAACCGCCCCGTTGAAAATTCTGCACTCTTTACCGATAGTGGTACCCGCCGCTATAAGCGCGTGAGAACCGACTTCGGTTCCTTCTCCTAACACAGTATCATCTTCTATGATTGTATAGGGACCAACAGTCACGCCGTCATTCAAGAGAGCGTTTTTATGTATGATCGCCGTAGGATGTACTTCTGCCGGCATTATTTGTCTTCTGCATCTACTATCGTAGCAGTCATCTCCGCCGAAGCCACAACCTTATCCTCCACGTAAGCTTTCCCCTTCATCTTGCACGTGGACTTGAATATCTTGACCACCTCGAGCTCAAGTTTTAGCTGGTCTCCCGGTGTGACAGGTTTTCTGAATTTTACTTTATCAATTCCCGTAAAATATACGAGTTTACCCTTAGGATCCCCAAAGGCGCTGAGCATCAGGATACCTCCGGCCTGAGCCATTGCCTCAACTATCAACACTCCCGGCATTATCGGATGTCCGGGGAAATGACCGTTAAAAAACGGTTCGTTCCTCGTGACATTCTTGATAGCGAGAATTTTCTCACCCGGCGTCAGGTCGAGAATCTTATCCACAAGAAGGAAGGGATACCTGTGAGGCAGAATCTTCTCAATAGTCTGAATGTCGAAAACTTGACCGGCAGTTTTGCTCACCTGAAATTTGCTCGTGAGTTGTTCTTTTTTGTAGTACTTATATAGTTTCTTTACGATCTCCACGTTAGCCGAATGCCCGCTGCGTGCAGCGAGAACGTGAGCTTTAATCGGAATACCGAGCAGCGCAAGGTCTCCAATCAGGTCGAGAGTCTTATGCCGGACAGGTTCATTTTCAAATCGCAATTTCTTGCCGTTCAGGATGCCTGAATTCGGCACTCTGACAGCACCTTTAATATGCAACAGCTTCTTAAGAGACTCGATATCTTTTTTATTAAGTTTCCGGTCAACGACGACTATTGCATTATCTAAATTCCCGCCCCTTATCAATCCTGCGGCGTGCAGTTCTTCCACTTCATGCAGGAAGCAAAATGTCCGTGCAGGCGCGAATTCTTTGACAAACTCATCTTCAAGTGAGTACATCGAAGTGTACTTCTTCCCAATGGCAGGATTGTCGTAATCGACCAGGAATGTTATCCTGAACTCGTCTGAAGGCAACACCACAATTTCGGCGCCTCGTTCGGGCTGGGTCACCGTGATAGTCTCCTTGATAGAGAGGTATTTTCTCTCTTCTGCCTGCTCCACGAAACCGGCTTTCTGCAATACATCTACAAAAGGCTTGGCGCTGCCATCGCCTACAGGCGGCTCCTTATTTGTTAATTCAACGTAAACGTTGTCTATCTGAAGTCCGGCAAGCGCCCCTAAAACATGTTCCACAGTATGAATACGTACGCCGTTTTGTTCTATGCTTGTCCCGCGGTTGAGGTCTACCACATTCTTAATGTGAGGAATTATCTCAGGACTGTTTTCAAGATCCGTGCGGACAAACCGGATCCCATGATTTACCGGAGCAGGCCTGAAGGTCACTCTGCTTTTTAATCCTGTATGGAGTCCTATGCCGGAGAAATGTACCGGTTTTGAAATCGTTCGTTGATTCTCAGTCATTCCCGCTCTACCTCTTTTTAAGTTCTTTAACTTCTTTTTCCAATATCTTTATTTTATCCGCCATTTTGGGAATATTACTTATGCTTGCATCTTTAAGAAGACTTTCTTTGTGAACGCGGGCAGGAAAACCGGAGATAACCACGCCGTCGGGAAAGGATTTTGTAACTCCCGCCCGCCCTCCTATTTTCACGCCGTTGCCGACGGTAATATGCCCTGCTAATCCCGCCTGTCCTCCCATAAGCACGCCGCTGCCGATCTTGGTACTGCCGGAAACACCTGTCTGTGCGGCTATTATGGTATTTTCTCCCACTTCAACATTATGTGCAATCTGAATCAGGTTATCGAGCTTCGCTCCTTTTCGAATTATCGTTTCCCCCATAGTTCCCCTGTCGATGCAGCAATTACTGCCTATTGAAACGTCGTCTTCGATTACCACCGAACCAACCTGAGGAACCTTAAGTATTCCCTCTTTATCCGGCAGGTACCCGAATCCCTCTCCGCCGATGACCGAACAGCTGCCGATCTCCACCCTGTTTCCTATAGTTGTTTTAGAGATTATCATGGCTCCGGGGTTTATAATGCATTCATCTCCGATTATCACCTCTCCGTCAATAAAAACGTTTTCCATGATGCTGCATTTTATTCCGAGAACCGCTCCGTCTTTGATAACACTCCCGGCTCCTACGTAGCTTTTTTCTCCGATTACCGATTTTTCACCTATAATCGCCGATTTGTCGATTTCGGGCGGATACTGCTTGCGAGGATGAAAAAAACTCAGGGTTTTTGCTTTAGCAATCTGAGTATCTTTCACGCGGATTGCCGGGATCGTCGGAGTGTCCATATCCTTCGCGATTATAACCGCAGAAGCTTTGGAATCGTTCAGATAATCAGCGTATCTCTTATTGGCAACAAAGGTTATCTCTCCGATGCCCGCTTTTTCTACTTCAGCGATCCCGTCGATCTTAACAGAACCGTCGCCGATTAACTCCCCTTCAAGCAGCTCACAAATATCCGACAGGAGAACAGACATGTTTATCTCTTCCCGCCGGACTTCTCAATTCCGGTCCTCAGCCTCTCAAGCACTCTATCGGTAAGGTCATGCTCACTTTCCTTGTAAGGAATTATCCCGCGGGCGGCGTCGAATACCATTTCGTATCCTTCTTCCTCTGCGATCTCCGTCAGCGCTATAATTATATCGTCCATTGCCTTCTGTGTCAGCTGACGCTGAGACTGGTAGATTTTCCCGCCCGGACCAAAAGTATTTTTAGTCGTAACCCTTATTTCACTCTGCTTATCGGCTATCTCCTGATCTTTTTCTTTCAGCCTGGAGGCGCTCCATATGAACCTGCCTTTTTCCCGTTCGTTTTGCAGGGAATCCAGTTGCGCCCACAGATTTTGCAGCGATTTTTCCGCTTCGGCGGCTTCCTGTTCGAATTTTTGTTTGGCGAATTTGAATTCTTCGAATTGTTCGAAGATCTGTTCACTGTCGATATAACCCATTTGGGTCTGCGCGGCGGCGGAATTGGATAGAATAAGAAATCCAATTAATAAATGTACAGGATAATATTTTATCTTCATCGGCTGTATCCTATTTAAACATTTTTCTCATCTCGAACAATACCTGCTCGGTGAGATCTCTTCCGCCTGAAGCAAAAAGAATGCTGTTTATGGACAGATCGTAAATAAATGTATATTCTTCATCGATGCCGAGCTTCCTGACGGCATCGTTAAACCCCTTAATTATCGGACCTTTAAGATCGTTTTCTTTCTGCATAAGCTCTTGCTGCCGTGCCATGCCGATTCTCTGATAATCCCGTGATAACTGTTCGATTCTCCCTTGAAGCTGACCCCGCATCGTTTCTGTGAGCATCATTTGATTTTGCAGGACACTGCCGAGACTGTCAGCTTCTCTAAGCATTATCTGCAGTTCGAACTCGGCATCCTCTTTCATTATCAGAAGTTGTCTATCGACTTCCTGCCAGCTTTCCAGTTCGGTCAGCACCTTAATTTTATCCACGTAACCTACCTTGACTTTCTGAGCATATGAAACGTCGGCAGCAAGAAACATCAAAAGCGCGGCAATAATTGATTTATTCAATATGATCTCTCCCTGAATTATAATTTATTAAAATTGTCTTCCGAACTGGAAGTGAACCTTCCAACCCTCTCTTTCGCCGGGAGTAGTCAAATCGTCGAATCCGTATCCCATGTCGAAACCGATTAGACCGACGAGCGGCATAAACATCCTTAGCCCAAATCCGGCGGATTTTCTGAGATCGAATACGTCAGTCGATTTCATATCGAGCCACGTATTACCTCCTTCATAGAAGAACAGTCCGAATATAGTGGGGTTCGGGGCAATCGGAAATCTTAGCTCGATTGAAAATTTTGCAAGAACACGGGCTCCCAGCGCAAAATTACTCTGTGTCGGACTCGGCGGACCTACCGTCCTGTCGTCATAGCCGCGAAGAGGCTCGCCGATAGTCAACCCGCTTCCTCCCATGAAAAAATATTCGTCCCAGGGAATAAATGCGTTTTTCTTGAACGTCCCTATCGCTCCGTATTTATATTTGCTGAACAGGACAAACTTCCAGAACACCGGTGTGTACCAATCGACTGTTATGGTGTTCTTGTAGAAATCTTCGTTTCCGCCGAGAGGACCGCCGGATATTTGTGAGACAAGGGTGAACACCGAACCCTGAGTTGGAAATTCCGGTCTGTCCCTGCTGTCCCTTGATATCGCCGTCGTAATGCTTCTCTGGTGTGTTTTGATGACCTTGTCACCGATCTCATTATCAGGAATTTTGTCGGCTTCAACCTTTGTTATCAGCCTTTCAAGAATACTGCGGTCGCTTATGTTATCAAATTGCCGTTCGGCAATTCGCAGTGAAGCGTTTCCCCTGAAGTAATCGTCAGGCCATTTAAACCGCCTGCCTAAACTTATAGAGCCGCCAATTTCCTTTTGATCGAGGGGAAAAAAGACTCCCCTCCTCTTTGTCGAGAAAACCCGAAAACCCGCAAGCGTCGGGGTGTCAAATAACCAAGGTTCGGTAAATCCAATCGATAACGCCCGGTATACTCTGCCGAACTGCCAGTTAAAAGAAAGCACCTGACCGTTTCCGATGAAGTTATTGAAATCGACTCCGATTGAACCTATCGCCCCGTCACGCTGAGAAAATCCCGCAGAGGCATTCGCCCTGTCAGTCTGTTTCTCCTCAACAGAGATTTCGATATCGATCTCATCATCGTCCACAGGCCGGATATTAGGAATTACATTGGCGAAGTAATTAAGTATCCATACTTCCCGCTGGCTTCGAATAAGTTTAGTCCTGCTGAATACTTCGCCCGGGAATATCTTCATTTCTCTCCGGATGACTTTTTCCTTTGTCTTCGTATTCCCGTAAATGTTGACGTTCCGAACAAATACTTTTTGGTTTTCCTGTATGCTGAACTCAATATCCACTCTATCCTCTGCCGAAGGGATTTGTACCGGCTGGATGTTCACATATATATAACCCCTGTCCATATATATGCCGGTGAGGTTTTCGTACACGGCTAAATCGAGCTCTTTTTCGCTGTAGTCATCACCTTCGGTCAGCCCGAGAACGCGGGACAGCTCTTCGTCGTTGAAGAGCTGATTACCCTCGAACGTCAGTTTCCCTAACTTATAGTGCATTCCCTCTTTGACAGTTATGTCTATGAAGAGCTTCTCTAAACTATCGTTATAATAAAGCGAGTCCCTTACGATCTCCGCATCCCGGTATCCGTTATCCTGGTAGAACTGAACTATGTTCTTTTTATCCTCTTCATATTCGTCTTTATCAAAATTCCCCTTTCGCCAGAATCTTAATTTCCCTTTTTCTTTGGTCTTCTTCATCTGTTTCTTTATCTTGCCTTCCGAGAAATTTTCTACTCCGCTTACACGGACACCCCGTATTTTGACCTTTGACCCTTCCTTGATGTTAAATCTCAGAATTATGTAATCTTCCTTTTCCGAGGGAATACGTTCGGTGCTGATTTCCGCAAGGAGGAACCCTTTTTCCTTATAGAGATCTTTTATCGCCCGGATAGTGCGCATTTCCATATGAGGGGTGATTCGCTGACCCCGGAAAAACGTAACGACCTCCTCTAATTTGTCGTCCTTTATCTCTTTGTTGCCTTTAAGCTCGTATTTATCAATTTTTAAATATTCTTCGACCTTGATTAACAGATAGATTCCTTCTTCAACCTGTTTTTCTGCCAGAATCTGAACGTCCGAAAATATCTTCATAGCCCACAACTTGCTGATGGCATCCCGGATGTCATCACCTGATATCGACTTACCCGGTGAAAGCCCGGAATTTCTTATAATGACATTCGATGAGGCGCTCTTATTTCCTTCGACGTCAACACTGAATATCTGAATCTTTTCCTGTGCGATTCCCGCCGAATAGGTCGATAAAACGATCAACAATATCTTGATAGCGGACAATTTGTAAAAGACTCTTTTCATATCTATTGATGACTACGCAATTAAATTCTCATTAAAATTCATATTTTTAACGTCAAGAGGTTGTCGCAGCTTCTTTTTGTTTTCCTACCTGTTCGCTTACTAACCCGAATCTTCTTTCACGGCTTTGATAATCCCTTATTGCCTCGTACAACTGTTCTCTACGGAATCTGGGCCAGAGAGTTTCAGTAATGTAAATCTCCGTATAGGCTACCTGCCACAATAGAAAGTTGCTGATCCGCGCCTCTCCGCTCGTCCTTATCAACAAATCAGGGTCCGGGATATCCTTTGTGTACAGATAATCCGAAAAGACTGCTTCGTCTATATCTTCTAATTTCAATTCCCCCGACTCAACGGCGATAATGATATTCTTGACAGCATTTATTATCTCTTTGCGTGAACCATAAGAGAGCGCGAGGTGCAGCCTTAGACCGGTGTTTTTTGCCGTATTCTCCATGGCATGCCTCATTTCCTTTGCCGCATCGGCCGGAAGGTCGTCAAGGTTTCCGATAGTGGATATCACAACATTATTTTTCATTAACTCTTTTAGTTCACGACGAATAGTTCTCAAAAGAAGTTTCATCAGCGCGGAAACCTCTCTTTTAGGACGACTCCAGTTCTCAACGGAAAAAGTGTAGAGAGTAAGATTTTCGATTCCCAATTGTCCGCAGGCTTCAACTATATCCTTTACCGACTTGATACCTTCGCCATGACCGGCAACCCTCGGCAATCCTCTCGATTTTGCCCACCTGCCGTTGCCATCCATAATTATTGCAATGTGATTCGGTAATTTTCCCGATGCCCGAATTTCCTCTTGCACCAGTTTGTCTTCTGCTTCAGGTTCCTTCATTTATGGCTGATTATCCGGTTTAACTTTAGCCTAATATGATACTTACCATAGATTCTAATGTCAACTACCTTAAGTAGGGAACAAGTTTGATATTTACTTTATAATCATTCCCGCTTACGCTCCCCTTTTTGCACGTAAACGATGTAACCGCTTATATTTTCTAATTTCTCCTCGCCGAGATACTCATGACCGTTGCTGTTGCACCATGCGGGCATATCCAGAATGATCGCCCCGTCATCGGATGATATTGACAGGATTTCTCCGACTTCGATAGTTTTGATAAATTTGTTGGTTTCAATGATAGGGTAAGGACACAGATAACCTATTGTATCCAATTCTTTGTCCGGAATAATATTCATAATCGGAATGTAACAAAAACAGGGTAAAATTTCAAAGCGAATAAGATTAAAAAACCCCGACATCAGCTCCGGCTGATGTCGGGGTTGATTAATTCATTCTCGAGAGGCTTTTAGAATCCCATTTTCTCCTTGGCGGCATCGCTCATCATTGTGGGATTCCACGCCGGGTCCCAAACGATGTCCACATCAGCCTGCTCAATTCCGTCCAGGGCTCTCAGTCTTCCGGTAACATCAGCTGAGATCTGTCCGCTCATCGTGCAGCCTTGTGCTGTAAGCGTCATAGTTATTTTCACTGATTTATCTACTATGTCTACGTCATAAATCAGTCCGAGATCGACTATGTTCACCGGGATCTCCGGATCGAAACAATCTTTCAGCGCCTCAAGTACTTCACTTTCATTTACCATATTTATCTCCAGAAATTAATTTTATGCTGTTTCCAATACCCTTGATTCTTCCCTCACGCCTACTGCCGCTTCGACTCTTTCCGCTATCTCAAGAAATGCTTTCGAGGAGATTGAGTCCGGCTCGCTTAATGATACTGGAGTTCCCTCATCTCCGCTTATTCTTATGGACGACTCGATTGGAATTTTCCCGAGGAAAGGCACCTGAAGTTTCAGCGCTTCCCTCTCGCCGCCTCCGCTGCCGAAGATATCCGTCTCTCCATCACAGTGGGGACAGTGGAACATGCTCATGTTCTCGACGATACCGAGAACGGGCGCGTTGACCTGTCGGAACATCGCGGCTCCCTTGTCCGCATCTAACAGGGCAAGGTCCTGCGGCGTTGTGACTATAACCGCTCCCGTCAACTTTACTTTCTGAGCGAGCGTGAGCTGCACGTCGCCTGTACCGGGAGGAAGGTCCAAGATCAGATAATCCAATTCTCCCCATGTTATATCGTCAATAAACTGAGTTATGAGCTTGGCTACTATCGGTCCACGCCAGATGACAGGTGATTCATCGTCAAGCAGTAACCCGAGAGACATTAGTTTGATTCCGTGTTTTTCTAACGGGATGATTTTTCTCCCTTCGCCGATTCCGGGTTTTTCGCTGACGCCCATTATCGTCGGCACACTCGGTCCGTAAATGTCGCAGTCAAGAAGACCTACGCTGTGTCCGAGTTTTGAAAGAGACACCGCAAGATTAGCCGCCACCGTTGATTTACCCACTCCACCCTTGCCGCTCGCCACCGCGACAGTATGTTTTACGCCCTCTATCAGTGCCTGACTTGCCCATTGATTTTGCGGCTGTGGATCTTTCTGACGTTTAAGCGGTTCCGCTTCTTCAAATTGGACTTCCTCGATTTCACCGGTCGATTTAAGACCTTCCGTTATCGAGCTTGTGATATCCTCTTTCTTCTTTTCGTCACTTGTGCTGATGTTCACTGATACAACAGCCTTCTTGCCGTCTATCTCTACGTCTTTTAAAATCCCGAAGGATACTATATCACGACTGAAACCGGGATACTTAATCCCCCTTAATATCTTCATTGCCTGTTCTTTATTCATTTGCTCCTGTCTTCATCATTGTTGGTTTAATATTAGTTTTCGATATAAATCGGCTGACCCGCAAGCTGATCGGCGATACCTTTCATGGTGACGCTTTCCAACACCTCGAACATCTTATCTTCCGCAGCCTGAAAAGTCTCCAGAATCATACATTGGATGTTTATCGAACAGTTTGACTTAACTCCACTACAGTTGAATATTGGGTTGGTACTCTCCACCGCTCCGACAATCTCTTTCAGGTTTATATCTTCCGGTCGTTTCGAAAGAGTATAGCCGCCTTTCGATCCGCGGTAAGAACTTACTAATCCGGCCTTTGAAAGAGCCTGAAATATTTTCGCGAGATAACTCTCCGAGACGTTTTGCTCTCTTGCAATTTCACTAACGTAGACTACCATGTTCTCCGGTTTGTTGGAAAGGTAATATACACCGTGTATCGCATGCTCGCTTTTTGAGGTAAATTCCATCTTTTTTATCCGCCATTTTAATTCGGACAATCTTTGTCCGATTGAAATATATAACGGCTATCCTACTATTGCAAGCTGTTATTCCCGAGATTTTCACTTGATTTGTATATTCCTCACCGATAAGTTCACACGAAATAGTTCACTGATTTACATCTAAATTGATTGGAGGGCCGTTGAGAACAAACTACTTAAATAGAATACGCATATTCCTTTTTCTTGTCCTTTTCATAATCCCCGGCAGTCAGATAGCGGCAGATCCCGCTAATAATCAATACCGTAACGCCCGCTTCAAAGAACTTCAAGGCATTGACACTCTCAAGGAGCTTTTCAACAAGGACGGGGGAAAGGTAAGGCTCTTCCTGTTAATGTCTCCTACCTGATCGGTTTGTATCCGCGGCGCCAGGTGGGTGCAGAAAAATATACTGACAAAATATCCCGATGCGGACTTTCAGCTCTACGTCGTCTGGATGCCTGTTATCCGCGGTGATTCGAAACTCGCCGTACCCGACGCTGTAGCGCTTCTTCCCGACTCGCGCGTCCTGCATTATTGGGACCCGACGCGGTTAAGCGGAACGTTCTTCAAGAAAAACATCGCACCCGACGTCACCAGCAGCGTAGCGTGGGATATGTTCTTCCTTTATGATTCGGATGCCGTTTGGGATGAATTCCCCGATCCGCTCGTCGATATGGGCAGAACCGTGATAGCGACATCCGGCGCGCTCGGTTATGAGTTCGGCGAACTCATGAAACCGAAAAAGAAGAGCTCAGAGTAAAAAAGGACTTAATCTCCGTCTACTTCTACCTCAAAAGTAACATCTTCTTCGTCTGGACGAAAGTAGGGGACGCAGATCTGCGTCCCATGACTTCTAAACTGCAGAATTATAAGTGCGAGTCAGGGCTTGCCCTGACTGCCACGATAACGAAATATTCTTATTCGTTGCAGAACCTACTCTTTTAAGAACTCTACTTCAACAAAACCATCTTCTTTGTCTGTACCTGTCCATCTGACATGAGTTGATACAGGTAAACCCCTGATGACACTTCCATCCCCTGCCGGTCTTTTCCGTCCCACACTGATTCATAGACTCCCGGTATTTTCATATCCCGCACAAGTGTAGTCACCTCTTCACCCAATATATTATAAACAACCAGCCGTACTCTCGAGGGGCGCTTGATTTCGTATACGATGGTTGTAATGGCATTAAAAGGATTGGGGTAATTCTGGTGTAGAGAAAAGGCGAGAGGTAAAATCGGTTCTGATTGAGTTTCAAGGTTCGGTGGATCATAAAAGTCAATTATGTTTGATAGAAGCTTAGCTGCCGTCGAATCGCCTGCCGAAGTCCATGTGGTGTAAATTCTTCCATTTCGGAGCAAAACACTTGAGAAATATTGGCGTGAACTATCCATAACCGAGGAGACTCTGAAGTTGACCCCCAGCGGTGTCCAATCTGACTCGAAGCGCTGAGCGTAAATTTTCGAAATACCGTTTATAAACATGTCCCAGACCACGATAAAAGTACCATCACGGTCGAACGAGATATCAGGATAGTCCGTGAAAAGAGAATTGTGCGCTGATAAATCGACTCGTATGCTTGGACCAAGAGGCGTCCCATCAACGCCGAGCCGCCGCATTTGAACGACCCACTCGTTCGAATCGGTCTCACCTGCCCAGACAACACCGAACTCTCCGCTCCCATTCATAGCGACACTAACCTCTCCCAGCCAGGTAAGTTGCGGATCTTCGCTTATGAGGAAATTTGAACCCACGGGTGAACCGTTCGAATTAAACAGCCTTCCGTACGCTCTGAAACTGCCCGAACGGTCATCAAGCCAGACAATCAGAAAATCATCCCGTTCGGGACGGGCGACAACACGCAGCGAAAATTGCCTTACACCGCGTTCTTTTGGGTCATCTAAAAGGATATGCCCTCCCTGGAAAATAAGTGAGTTGGTGGCTATCTGACCGTAAAGTTGGAAATCCGATTGAGTAAATGAACCCTCCCCTATCCAGACAACGATGAACGTTGTGTCGTTCAGATACGCAACGTCCGGCGAATATGTGTCCCCGTCAGCAAAATCGGTAGCTCTTTGCACTATTTCTTCGCTAAGATCAAGAACGTTCGCTTCGATCTCATCGGCGTCAAGGCTCCCTCGTATCTCCCAGACCACTACCGCGTGACCTTTTAATAAGGCGATGCGAGGAAACCAGATATTATTACTGATAGAAACTCTTGCAGGGGCTAATATGGGAAGCCCCATGGAATCGAAAGCTGCATAATATGCCGGTCTTTCTGCACCATACGAGGTATCAGCTTTTCTCCAAACGGCATGGAGATTTCCTTCTCCGTCAAGCTTGATGTTTCCGCCGATTGCAGAATCAGCAAGGACGAAGTCGGAGCGTAGCTGTGCCCGTAATGTTTCCCCATAAAGAAAACAAGAGGCAAGAAGAAAGAGTAAAAATAATTTCTTCATATTGTTATGCAATTTCTCGAAAGACTCATTAATCACTCACGAAAAGAGTTTGACTGCTTCCATTATAATCGGATTATCATCCCCTGTCAAGTAAATTTATAACTTTTCTCGCCGTGATTATTTCATACATAAAAAAGACCGGTTTGAAAACCGGTCTTTCGACAAAAACTCCGCTTAGAAGGCTTAGTTGTTTACTCAGAAGGGAACTATGAACACATTCCTTACACCCCATGCAAGCGCATCACGCTCCGAATCCATCCAGATATCCGCACGTCGTGAATACCGTCTGTTCATAGTATCGTGCACGACCATTCGTCTAACATAGATAAGATCTACGGTGTCGCCGTAACTTATAGCCGCCGCAGGGTTATATCCCATGCGCTCCATCATTTCGTTTTCAGCTCTGATCATATCTCTGCTCAATGCAAGAGTACCCTCCCGGACAGGCTCTCCACTCGCTGTAATGAAGGGTGTTGAATCCGTCTGGTTAACGTCAGAGCTGTACGCGGTTGACACTATTCGCGCGAGCCCCCTATACGGGTTTCGGCTATACTCTTTCTGGAGCCAGATCAGTGATTCCTCAATCTGATTTAATGACTTGAGAAGTGTACGGTTTTCATTTTGCAGCTCTGTTATTTCACCCGCAGCATCATATTCGACTCCGTACTTGATCCCCGTGCCTGTCATAAGGAATATCCATAATCCTCCAAAAACCAGTGTCCTGTTTTTCATTGCCTCCCTCTTCATCAATTTATCCAGTCAGCTTGGCTTTCACCGTATAAACGTATAATTCTACTAAATTTTCAGTTGGATAGTTTCAATCTGTAGTATATAAATATCCTCATACACTACATATTGTGTAATATTAACCCGATTTGTTCAAATTCCAAGAAATATTTTCTTTCCACGATTCATATTTATTCTTGCATTAAAATCGACCGATTCTGTTTTTGCCGCCGTCAAACTTGACAATTACTTCCACCACCGGTTAATTTGACCCGATGAAAAGTTTCGCACCAATATTATCGCCAAAAGTTCTCACCGCTCTGATCGCCGTCACAATTTCTGCATGTACAACGCTCCCTGTCTCCTCCATTCATATCTCGGAAAACGGGTACGATCCCTTGATGCTTCAAACAGTGGAAGTATTTAAAAATCTGGAATTTAAAGCGGGGAATAATGAGAATTATCTATACTTTTCCGTTATCATCAAATCTGATTCTCTGAACAAGAAATATTCGAAGTCCATCCTCAACTTATGGCTGAATTCCGAGGGCTTACATTTAAAAAATTCAGGGTTTCAATTCCCCTTGAAACGGGGAGCGCATCCGTTCATAAAAAACCAATTTTCATCATTAGCCAACTGGGGCGGGTTCAAGAGCCTGCTCACCGATACTCAGAGCGTCAGGCTCGCGGACCGGATCAAGGATTACGAGAAGAAGATATTATATTTCAATGAGAAGACCCGAACTATTGACTTGATAGATGCCGACGGAACTATGGGTTTCAAAATGAATCGAAAGTTCGTCTCCGAAACTATGACCTTTAATTTTATAATTCCGCTGAACGCCGACGGTGAAAAGGTTCTCGGAGTAACGGAACCGGTTGAAAAGAGTCTTGCGATAGGATTCGAAATACTTCCGGACTATAACATCAACCGCCCGAGAGTGCGTTCCGGACCGGCGCTCACTTCACCGGGAATCGGAAGCCCCTCGCGCTCTACCGGAAGATCTCCGACCTTTCTTTCTCAGCCGAAATTGAAGCCGGAAATATACTGGCTCAATCTCAAGTTAGTAAAAGGGAGCGGAAGCGAACAATGACAAAAGAATGCTATCGTTTGGGCATCGTTTGTTTAATTTTATCCGGTTTTTCACTCGGATGCTATACCGCTGTCGAAACTTCGTCACAAAACGGATTTATCTACAAATCGGAAGCTACAGAGTATATCGAAGCAATTTCGAAAAATACCATCCTGTTCGGCACCGGAGTCCGGATGACCGGAAACAGTGACGCATTTTTCACGGGGATTGGCAAACCGGGTGCGGCATCTTCCGTATATCCGGGTTTCCCATTGCTGATAAGCGCTACAATGATGACGGATGAGGTACTCCGAAGCGCCGGAGAATTTTATCAAAACACACTTGGAATGGACATGTTAGAGTCTGATTCGTTGCTTATAAGATATAACACTGATTATGATCTGAAGAACAATAATCTAATATGGATTTACATGAGGACGACTTTTGCAAAGGAATATCTCAGCCCGGATCGGTGGGTCATATTTGTGGAAGATGAAGACGAAAATCAGTACGAACCGAAAAAAGTTCCGCTAATAGTCACTTTATCGCCCGAGAATGAACCTCCCGTCCGCCAAAACTGGCGGAAGGCGCAAACCAAAAAAGTTCAGTTCGGATTGCTTCTCCCGAAAAGTAAATTTGACGGCACCCCCTGGGTGCCTGAAAATGGGAAACTCAAGCTCGTGTTCATGAATCCGAATAAGGGAATCGAAAGAGCCGACGGCAGCTGGGTCTTCAGCAAAGAATAACCTTCAACCCCAACTGTAGGGACAATTCACGTTTACCCCGAAGAAAGCGGGGAATTGTCCGGGAAAAAGTGGGGAATTACACATGGACAACTCCTGCTTTCTGCGAGTTATTTGTAACTGCACCGTAGGGGCTGGTTTATAACCAGCCCGCATATTTCGGGAGGGTTACAAACCCTCCCCTACATATCCCATCAAAGAGGGGATTTAGGAGTAATTTCCCTTATAAAAGCCCAGCCATTTATGATTGAGAATCAGTGTCTGCGATCTATCCTCAGCATATTAACGCAGTCACCCTTCGACTTCCCGCCTGGCAAGCAGTCGGACATGCGTTCAGGGTGACCGCGCCACACCAAATGCTGTCATTCTGAGAAATCCGGACAGAAGAGCTGACAAAAATGTCCTGCCCGGCTTTGCCCGCCAAATCGATGTTGGGCTGGCCGTCCAGACGGATGGGCTTTAACGTTCCCCAGCCTCCGACGGTATTCACACCCCATAATGACAGCACCGTGCGAGTCAGGGCTTGCCCTGACCGCATTAATGAAGACAACCACGCCCTTCCCCCTCCTTGAAAAGAGGGAGGATAATCCTCTCCCCTCGAGGGGAGTGGCCGTCCCGAAGCTTCGGGACACCTCCCTCAAGGGAGGAGAACAGATATGCGGGAATCCGGCAGCCCGTCAGGAGCCGGGCCTTTGCCCGGCCGCCGATGCACTCCATCTCCTCTCACCGATAAAAAATTGAATTGCATGACATCAGTCTGATAATTACCTTAGCTTTGTTTAGGGAGAATTAAATAAACTATGGCTTTTACACAAGATAGAAAGAAAAATCCGAACTATAATCGGCGGCGCCCGCAGTATAAAAAGCCGAAACAACCGGTAACGAGAGAAATTTTTATTAATGAAACGCGGAATGAAACGCGTATAGCGATCACCGAAAACGGACAGCTCGCCGAGATACTCCTCGAGCGCCCCGAAAACATCCGCATGGTCGGCGACATTTATAAAGGCAGGGTTGCCCGTGTTAACCCGGGGATGCGCGCGGCATTTATAGATATCGGTCTTGAGCACGACGGGTTTTTACACTTCTCGGACATAAACGAATCTGTTCACGATTTTATGGACTTGTTCGAGTCCGATTATGATGAAGAGAAAACACCCCAAAAAAGAGGCAGCAGGATCCGTGGAGAATGGATGCCTAAGCCCGGACAGGAACTGATCGTTCAGATAACCAAGGAACCGATTCACGATAAGGGACCCCGCGTCACGACTCATATTTCCCTTGCAGGACAATTTATAGTATTGGTACCGAATGACAGACAGATCGGTATCTCCCGGAAAGTCTCAAATTATAAGGAAAAAAAGAGGCTTCAAAAAATAGCGAAGGCTTTAAGACCCGATGATTTCGGGCTTATCCTCCGAACCGCAGCGAGCGGTAAACCCGCTGAAATGCTGGAGAACGATTTTAATATCCTTATGGTCAAATGGAAGGACGTCGAGAAGGAGATAAAAAAACAGGAGCCTCCGTTCCTCGTTTATAAGGACCTTGAAATGGCATTCAGCGTTATCAGAGACCTCCTGACGGAAGAAGTAGAAAAAGTAATTGTGGATTCCAGAAAACTTTACCGGAAGATAAATGCTTACCTTAAAAATGTGTCGCCGCAACTGCTCGATAAATTAGAATTTTATAATGAACAGATCCCGATATTTGATAAATTCAATATCGAGCCGGAGCTTGAAAAAACTCAGCACCGGAAGGTCTGGCTGAAAAGCGGGGGATACATTCTTATAGACCATACTGAAGCCCTTGTCACCGTGGACGTAAATTCCGGCAGGTTCCAGGGTAAAAAGGAGCACGAACTCAACTCTCTCAAGATCAATCTTGAATCGGTGCCTGAAATTGCAAGACAACTTCGCCTCCGGGACATAGGAGGGCTGATAGTAATAGATTTTATTGATATGGAAGACCTGAAAAACCGAAAGTCCGTCTATCATGCGATGCGAAAGGAAATGTCCAAGGATCGTGCGAGGAGCAAGGTATTCGAGCTCTCTGAACTTGGTCTTATAGAGATGACAAGGCAGAGAATCGGGCCCGGACTGCTCTACCGGGTAAGCGACGTGTGTCCTGTCTGTCACGGTCTTGGGAGGGTTATCTCAAAAGACACCCTGATTAACAAGATAGAACGCTGGATAAAGCGAATGAAAGTGGAAAATCCGGAACGGCGCCTCATAATTAACCTCCATCCGGACGTTGCCTTCCACTTTTCCGAGGACAGCAAAGAATCGATTCGAAGGCTTATGTGGAAGTACTGGATTAAGTTGGACATAAGGGAAGATGCGGAACTCAGTATGAACGATTTTCGGATATTTTCAAAGAAAAGCGGTCTGGACATTACGGAACAATTTACCTCTTGACAGTGAATTCGCATCTGTTTAATATATCCGGCTGTTTAGGAAATAAGTTTCGGAAAAAGGGGTTTTAAATCAATAATGTATGCAGTAGTTGTTATAAAAGGATTTCAGCACAGTGTCAGAGTGGGTGACGAGATCACAGTCCAAAAATTAGAGGGAAAAGCGGGGAGCAAAACCACATTCGATGAAATTCTTATGCTCGGCGAGGGCAAAAAATCTGTTATCGGCACCCCTTCGGTCCCCAAAGCAATAGTCAACGCTACCATCCTGAAGCAGGGTAAAGGCGATAAGATCGTAATGCTGAAAAAGAAACGGAGAAAAGGGTACAAGGTCAAAAGGGGACACAGGCAGGAATTGACATGGATTAGAATTGACGGAATCTCGAACGGCTCCGCTTCAAAATCCAAGCCGAAGCCCGACAAAAAGTAGATTATCCGGAGTTAATAATGGCACATAAAAAAGGTGTGGGAAGTTCAAAGAACGGGCGCGACAGTAAACCGAAAATGCTCGGAGTTAAAGCTTTTGGCGGTCAAAAAGTCACCGCCGGAAGTATTATCATTAAACAGAGGGGCACCAAATTTAAGCCCGGAACCAATGTAAAAAGAGCCAGCGATGATTCACTGTTCGCGCTTATAGACGGTTTAGTAAAATTCGACACCAAAAAGAACAACAGGAAATTCGTGAGTGTCCACGCCCCCTGATGAACTTCAGGGAAAGCTCTCTATCAAACTCCCCATTTTGAACAGTAGTCATATATCTCTTTAGGATCAGTCACGGATTCAGAAGTAAATCGATGAAAAAAATAATTCTTTCCCCGTCTCAACAGGCGGGTAATTTTTTGGGAGGGCTCATAAAATGAAAATAACCGTTGTCGGTGCAGGACACGTCGGAGAGATGACGGCTGTCAGATTGGCTGAGAAGGGATTAGCCAGACAAATAGTTTTAGTCGATATTGTTGAGGGAATTCCGCAGGGCAAGGGTCTCGATATGTTCGAGTCCTCACCGGTCGAGGGATTTGACTGCGAGATAATCGGAACCAACGGGTATGAAGAAACCGAAGGCTCCGATCTCATAATTATTACCGCCGGAATTCCGCGAAAACCGGGAATGAGCAGGGATGACCTGCTGAAAACAAACTCGAACATCATGAAATCCGTTATCGAACAGGTCTCCGGCAAATCGCCAGATTCCATAATTATTGTTGTCAGTAATCCGCTTGACGTCATGGCGTACGTAGCGCTGAAAATTTCAGGGTTTGATCCTACCCGCGTAATAGGTATGGCTGGTATTCTCGACACTTCGCGGTATCGTTCATTTATAGCGTTGGAACTCGGTGTCTCGATCAGAGACATTCAGGCGATGGTTCTCGGAGGACACGGAGATACGATGGTTCCGCTCCCGCGCTACACGACGATCAGCGGGATACCGCTGAGTTTCTTCTTATCGGAAGATAAGATAGAGCCTATATTAGAACGAACCCGGTTCGGAGGCGGTGAGATAGTCAAATACCTTAAGACCGGATCGGCTTATTATGCTCCGTCATCCGCCGTTGTGGAGATGGCTGATTCTATCGTTAATGACAGAAAGAGAATTCTCCCGTGCGCAGTTTGGTTAACAGGACAATACGGCATTGACGGGGCTTATGTGGGTGTGCCGGTGAAGCTCGGAGCCGAAGGGATTGAAGAGATCATCGAACTCGATCTGCAGGAAGCCGAACTCAGAGCCCTTCAGGAATCCGCCGGTCATGTTAAAAAAACGATGGAAGGGCTCGAACTCTAAGCTTCTGGTGCGATCCTGATCTACTTCGTTCCCGCTATGGACTTTCTCCTGTGGAGGAAATAAGTTAAAAAGAAATTTGAGTTCCCATAGGAGACAACACTAATGAAATATCCTTCCGAACCTTTCAGAATAAAGGTAGTAGAGCTTCTCAAAAGGACGACAAACTCCGAACGGAAAGAGCTTCTTCATGAAGCAGGATTTAACGTCTTCAACCTGCCAGCCGAAAGCGTCTATATCGATTTGTTGACCGACAGCGGCACGAGCGCCATGTCGGACAAACAATGGGCCGCGATGATGATAGGAGATGAATCTTACGCCGGCAGCAAGAACTATTTTCACTTCGAAAAGGTGATTCGAGACCTGACGGGATACTCGCATATAATTCCCACACATCAGGGTCGAATGGCGGAAAATTTACTCTTTTCTTCAGTCGTAAAAGAGGGAGACTTCATACCTAATAACAGTCATTTCGACACCACGAGAGCGAACGTCGAACAAAACAATGGAATTGCGCTGGATTTAGTTATCGATGAGGCTAAGGACCCCTCCAATCTACATCCGTTCAAAGGAAATATCGACCTGGAAAAATTGGAGAAGACCATTCTCGAACACGGCAAAGAAAATATACCGCTGGGAATGCTGACCGTAACCAATAATACGGGCGGCGGCCAGCCGGTCAGCATGCAGAACATCAAAGGAACAAGCGAACTGCTGCACGCAAATGGAATTTCATTTATTCTTGATGCCTGCCGTTTTGCCGAGAACGCTTATTTCATAAAGCAGCGGGAAGAAGGTTATTCGGATCATTTGATTAGGGATATAGCAAAAGAGATGTTCTCTTACGCCGACGGCTGTACGATGAGCGCAAAAAAGGACGGACTTGTCAACATAGGCGGCTTCGTTGCTCTCAACTCTGACGAAATAGCGGAAAAGATCACTAACCTGCTCATACTCGTGGAAGGGTTCCCTACCTACGGCGGATTGGCGGGAAGAGACCTCGAAGCAATCGCAGTCGGTCTCGGTGAGGTAACGGACGAAGAGTATCTCTCGTTTCGGATAAACCAGGTCGGAAACCTCGGCGAGATGCTCACCGAAAACGGAATTCCGATAGTCCTTCCTCCCGGAGGTCATGCGATCTATATAGACGCTCTCGGTTTCCTGCCGAATATTCCCCGCGACCAATTTCCCGCCCAGGCGCTCACTGCGGCTCTTTATATTGAAGCAGGTGTAAGAGCGGTTGAGATCGGCAGTCTGATGTTTGCTCATAAAGATCCGGAAACGGGAGAAACCGTATATCCCGACCTCGAGCTCGTCAGGCTTGCGATTCCAAGAAGGGTCTATACGAATATGCAGATGAACTATGTCGCTGAGGCGTTGATAAATCTTTACAAGAACCGCGAAAAGATCAAGGGATTGAAAATCACTTACGAAGCTCCCGTTTTGCGTCATTTCACCGTACGGCTCGAGCAAGTATCTTAGTGCTCCATTTTTTGATCAGAGCAATTCTACTGATCTGCTTACTCTTAATCGGCTCTGCCGGCTCATCTAATGGGAGCGGCAACCCTACGTTTCCGTACATACAAACGGATCTGAACAGACCTGTGACCGAATCTCCTTTGCTCACAGGACTCTATAAAATCCCTCAGGAATCCAACCGGATCATACCGGTCTGGCTGTTTTTCAGTGATAAAAAAATCGAAGATATTAACACGCTGAATGAAAAAATCAGTGAATATACCAAATCACGAAGCAAGCGAAGTCTCGTAAACCGCTATAAATCCGGAAATCCCATCGACTTCAGCGACCTGCCGGTCGAACAGTCGTATATAGATGCTGTAAAGGATCTCACGGTTGACATCAGGCAAGTCAGCCGATGGTTCAACGCCGTGAGCGCCGACATCGAACTGAGTGACTTAGATAAAATTGCCCGACTACCGTTTGTCGCCCGAATAGAACGGGTCAAAAAATTTAAGGTTTCACCACCGCCGCCGGACGGTGCGTTTGAGAATCTGTTGAAAAAGAGTTCAGGTTCGGCTCAGTTTGATTACGGACCCTCCCTGGCGCAGCTTACGCAGATAAACGTCGTCGCCGCACACGAATCCGGATATTCGGGGAAAGGTGTAATCATCGCCATGTTTGATGGCGGGGTCAGAGTAACCCACAATGCATTTAAGCACATTATCGACCAGAACAGACTCATCGCCCAGAAGGATTTTGTATTTAACGACGATAACGTTCAAGACGAGGCAGGCGAAGACATTCATGGACATGGCACGAGTACCTGGTCGGTAGTCGGTGGATT
The DNA here is from genome assembly GCA_022567655.1 of Candidatus Neomarinimicrobiota bacterium. Classification (NCBI taxonomy): domain Bacteria; kingdom Pseudomonadati; phylum Fidelibacterota; species Fidelibacterota bacterium. The sequence goes on along the minus strand of JADFGO010000002.1, from coordinate 16,110 downwards.
TCAGGAAGGAGCTCTGATAGGCGCCGCATACGGCGCGAGTTTCATTCTCGCAAAAACGGAAGACGGCAGGGTTTTTCCCGACCTGAAATCAGAAGAGGATAATTGGATAGCCGCGGCTGAATGGGTTGAAGAACTGGGTGCAGACATCATAAGCTCTTCTCTTGTATATCTTGATTTCGTGGAAGACATGGATGATTACTCGGTCGATGATCTTGACGGCAACACAGCGCTTATCACCATCGCGGCAGACTTCGCTGTAATGAAAGGAATCACCGTAGTGAACGCCATGGGTAATGAAGGTTCAAACCCCACTTCCCTCTGGGCTCCCGCAGACGGCAATTATGTGATCTCTGTGGGAGCTGTGAACTCTTCCGGATCAGTTGCTACTTTCAGCTCAAGAGGTCCCACCGCCGACGGCAGAATAAAACCCGACCTCATGGCAAGGGGTGAGTTTGCCGCAAGCGCGAGCGGAGCGACCGATTCTGCTTTCGGTCTTTCATCTGGCACTTCCTTCTCGACACCGCTCGTTGCGGGTGCGGCGGCGCTCGTGCTCGAAGCGCACCCGGATTGGACTGCTCTCGAGCTGCGGGAAGCGATGAAAAACAGCGCAAGCAATTCGTGCTTTCCTAACAACGACAGCGGATGGGGGATAGTAGACGTTATGGCGGCGATAAACTATACAGGGCAGGTCGAATGCGACACAACTTCACTCGAAGCTCTTACGATAGGCAATATATTCCCCAATCCATCTCATACCGGCATGTCTAATATACCGGTTAATATCCCTGACGATGAAGAATACAACGGTGGGGTTGATTATTCTCTGATAATCTACAACATCTTGGGCGAGAGAGTGGCGACGGTCGACCGGGGTTTTATATTTCCGAACTCCTATCTTTTCCCATGGAATCACAAGAATGATAAGGGTGGGTTTGCTGCCTCGGGTATCTACTTCGCCGTGCTAATCGTAAAGGGCAAAACCTTCAGCAGGAAATTCGCCGTCCTTCATTAAGGTTCGTCAGACGTTATTCAGCACCTTGGTCAACAGGCTCTTAGCCTCGGAAGAAACCTCCTTCAGAGCGGCAGAATCCTTAGCAACCTCCGATATTATCTCGGGGTTTAAAATCGAAACCGTAGTTCTACCCTCCTCTTCCTCGTAAACTATCACATTGCAGGGAAGGAGAAGACCTACTTCAATCTCGGATTGTAACGCCCGATGGGCGAGATTCGGGTTGCACGCTCCCAAAATAATGTATTTTCTGAAATCGGCACCAATCTTCTTTTTCAGCGTCTCTTTCACGTCTATGGTTGTAAGAATCCCAAATCCTACTTTCTTGAGTTCTTCCGTGACTTTCTCTATCGTATCCTCATAGCTCCCATCAACTACTTTTGTCATGTCGTAGTCCATTATCTATTCCCCTTTTATTGTTATTATTTATCTGAGTGGGATTCCAATCCTTCAAACGCATGGTCGATTATCAGCTTGTGACTTTGAAACGTTAAACGCGGCAGCTCGTCATAATTAAAATACTTTACTTCTAATGCGTCGTCACCGGGAGTGAACTCACTGCTTTCTAACGTTATCTCGTAAGCTATTACCACAACGTCGCCGTAAAAACCACCGATCGTCGTATCCACCATTAGAACTTCCCGGGGGATCACACCGATTCCCGTTTCCTCTTTGAGCTCTCTGATAACCGCTTCAACCGACGTTTCGCCGAGTTCCATAAATCCGCCCGGCAAGCACCATGAACCGATATCCGGCTCCACTCCGCGTTTTACAAGGAGGATCTTTCCATCTATTATAGAGATCCCTACAACGGAGGGAATCGGGTTTTGGTAGAGTACTTTGCCGCAGCTTGAACAGACCGCCCTTTCCCGTTCATCTACGTGTTGAAGCTCTATCTTATCACTTCCGCACTGCGGGCAGAAATTGAATTCAGAAATTCCCGTTCGATTCAGATCAACCAGAATTTTTCCCTTCAGTTCTTAAACAGTCTTATTCAGTTAACCAAACACTAAATTGCTTATCAGTACCGCCCCCAATATTCCGGCTATGTTTCCTGCAAGCGCCGCTGGCAGCGTATGCCTTCCGTTTTTAATTCCTACTGACCCGAAATACACCGCGAGGATGTAGAACGTCGTTTCAGTCGAACCCATCATGCTTGACGTTAACAGACCTATGAACGAGTCGGGACCGTACGTATTCAGCAAGTCGGTCATAACTCCTATCGCTCCGCTGCCGGACAAAGGCATCATGAACGCCATCGGTATCGTCTCGGACGGCATACCGATAAAATTAGTTATCGGAGCGAGCAGAACCGTTATATAATTCAAAGCGCCCGATGCCCTGAAAATACCTACGGACACCAAAATTGCCACGAGAAACGGCATTATCCTAACGGCGACGTTGAATCCTTCCTTCGCGCCCTCTACGAACACTTCATAGACCTTCACTTTTTTGAAATAGGCGTATGAGGGGATAGTGATAAGTACGAGCGGTATCGCGATCGCCGAGATTCCTTCTATGATTGACTGAAACATACCCGCCTCCTATGTCTGTTGTTGTTCCGGTTTAGGTTCCATGCCGGCTGTTCTGTACCGTTTCATCTTTCCTAAAAGTTTTGCGAGTGTCAGCGCCACTATAGTCGAGCAGATGGTCGCAAATAGTATCGTCCCGATCACCCGTGCCGGATCGGCGGAACCTGTCGCAACGCGTATACCTATTACAGTCGAAGGTATGATGGTCACGCTCGAGGCGTTCAAGGCTAAAAAAGTAGCCATTGCGTCCGTGGCGACCTCATCGTTCTCGTTCAGCTTTTGCAGTTCCATCATCGCCTTCAGTCCGAGCGGAGTCGCAGCGTTCCCTAACCCCAGCATATTCGCCGAGATGTTCATTATCATCGCGCCCATCGCCGGATGATCCGCCGGAACGCCCGGGAAAAGCCGTATCATCAGAGGCTTGACGAGTTTTGCGATGATGTTTATCAATCCGGACTCCTCGGCTAACTTCATCAAACCCAACCAGAGCATCATCAACCCTATCAGACCTATGGCTATCTCGATAGAAGTTTTCGACATGTTGAAGGCGCCGCTCGTGACCGCTCTGAGCGGTTCGAGGTCACCGTGGACGATGGAGTTCACAATCGCCACGCCTACACCGATAACGATCAATAAAAGCCAAACTATGTTTATCATCTCTTCTCCGCGCTATGATGAATTGAAAAAAACCTCACAAAAGGTAAATCCACCACCCGCTAATCCGCAAGGTGAATTCCCTTGAGATTTTTTTTCACGAAGGTTAGTTTATCCGTTCGATTTGGAACTGAATGAATAAATTAAAATGAAATATCAGCTGCCCCCTAAATTGAAGGCAGGCGACGGCATCGCGGTAATCGCGCCCTGCTCAGCCGCCGATTCGGACAAAGTCGAAAACGGATTGGCTTATCTCGCCGACCGAGGTTTTATGGTTAAAATAGCGGATAATCTCTCAAACGCAGACGGCTATCTTGCCGGCAGCGACGAAGAGCGATTGAGTTCATTCATAAATTTCTGGAAAGACCCGGAAATCAACGCGCTCTTTTGCGTGCGCGGCGGATACGGAATACAAAGACTCCTCAATCACTTAGACTATGACCTGATAAGTTCCAACCCCAAGATTCTTGTCGGGTACAGCGACATCTCCGCTCTATCAGCTGCACTGTTGGCAAAATCCGGTGTTGTAACATATTCCGGACCGATGGTAGCAAGCGATATGGGTGGAAATTTCGATAATTTTTCCGAGGAGATGCTGTGGAGAACTCTGATGGAACGTCCATCAATATCAAACCCTAAGAATCAGCCGCTGCTCGTCTACAAGAATGGGCAGGCAGCCGGAAACATAATTGGAGGCACGCTTACAGTATTACTTCCCTATTTCGGCACACCTTATATGCCGAACTTGGAAGGAGCGATATTAGTGTTGGAAGATTTAGGAGAGAACCCGGGAAGGCTCGACAGGCACTTTCATCATCTCAGGTATCAGGGTGTTTTTGATAAAATATCCGGCTTGGTTCTCGGAGAGTTCAAAGATTGTTTCCCCGATGATGCCGACCAGTTTGAAGAGTTCAAACCTATCCTCGATTCGGCGCTTAAAGGGTATAATTTCCCTGTTGTCATGAATTTCGCATATGGTCACATAGATACAAGAGTAACGCTGCCGATAGGCGCCCGCGCGAATTTAACTACTGACCCGCCTCAATTCAGTCTGGTATAGTAGCTTGTTAGCTTCATTAATGGAAAATACAAGTTGATCCTCATGTGGCAGTCAGGGTTTGTCCCGACCCGCACCTCAGATTCTCTCCCCTTGAGGGGAGTGTCCGGCTCAGCCGGACGAGGGGTGTAATCGTTCGGTGACGATATTTTTGAAGAAAACATCAAAATCACACCCCCCGCCTGACATTAGTCGGGCAGGTCCGTCCCGATCCCGAAACTTCGGGACGGGACACCTCCCTCGAGGGAGGAGGTTTCGTTTCCCCTCCTTTGTAAAGTCGGGCAAGCCCTGACTCGCACAGAAAGTGTAAGATGGAAAATTTGAAATGATCTGGAGTTTGTTTGCATCGACGGCGGCGATAGTCACGGGATTCATGTCCACGCTCTGCTGCGTAGGTCCCGCTACTTTGAACCTGATCGGGCTCGGGGGACTCAACGTCGGTCCGTGGTTTGCCGAGAACAGAATTTATAATGTAACCGCTACAATCCTACTGCTCGGTGCAGCCTACTACATGGAATATGGAAAAAACGGAACTGCCTCTTCCTCCGTCAAAATTTCCGATGAGGGCAGATCCGTTGAACGACGTAACTGGCGCAAGGCAGTGCTCTGGAGTTCTTACGGATTGATAATCGCTTTTAAGCTCCTCCCTGAAGTCGTTACGTTTGTCTATAATCGCTGATTAACTTTTTCCCTCTACTCATCTGAGTACAGGCAGCACGTGTTAACTCTTAAAACGGTTTTTAAGAGGTTTTTGTCATATCGTTAACCCCCGACTGCACCTCAGATTCTCTCCCCTTGAGGGGAGTGTCCCGGCAGCTGCCGGGACGAGGGGTGTAATCGTTCGGTGACGATATTTTTGAAGAAAACATCAGAATCACACCCCCCGCCTGACATTAGTCGGGCAGGTCCGTCCCGAAGCTTCGGGACACCTCCCTCGAGGGAGGAGGTTTCGTATCCCCTCCTTTGAAAAGAGGGCAAGTCCCGACCGCACAAAACAGAGTATTGCTTCTTTGCATTTAAAAACTTAAGTTATCAGAGAAACAACAGGGGTGGCGGTTCCTCCATACCGCCTGAGAACATACCCTTACAACCTGATCTGGATAATACCAGCGGAGGGAGGCAAAATGAATTATCTGAATATCATCACCGGAGTAATTATTACACTCGTTCCAATATTCTCCAACGCTCAAATCAGCAGTGAAATATCAGGCAGCGTAAGAAACGCCATAGATAACAAGCCTATTTTTGGAGCTAACGTACTCATAGAAGGCACTACGTTCGGCGCCGCCACAAATGAAAGCGGTCAATTCATTATTCGCGGCGTGCCGGCCGGAGAATTCACCATAAGCGCGGGTGTGATCGGGTACGATGTCCGGAAACAAAAGATAACGGTCGGACAGACCGCTCTTTCTGTGCTCTTTTCTCTTTATCCGAGGATACTCGAAGGAGAAAACGTTGTGGTGAGCGCAACCCGGGCGATCAGCGGGAAAACCCCGGTAGCATTCAGTAATGTGGATTCAAGGACGCTGACCGAAAAATATTCCTCTCAGGAACTCCCGATGCTCCTCGACGAAATCCCGAGCCTCTACTCCTATTCCATGACCGGAAGCGGAATGGGTTACACGGAGATAAAAATCAGGGGTTTTGACGCCACAAGAGTTGCCGTAACCCTGAATGGCGTTCCGCTGAACGACCCGGAAGACCACGTGACTTATTTTTATGATATAGCAGACCTCTCCGCCAATATACAAGACGTTCAGGTTCAAAGAGGCGTCGGTAACTCACTATATGGGACTGCCGCTATCGGAGGTTCGATTAATATACTGACGAAAGGCGCCGGCACAGAACCGGGAATTACTCTTTCAGGAACGTCCGGTAGTTACAATACGCGAAGATTAAATTTTTCTTTTGGAACCGGCTACATTGAAAACAAGTATTCCGCCTACGGAAGATTTTCCAAATTACGAACGGACGGATACCGGACAGACTCCGGCGTCGATTCATGGTCGTATTTTTTATCCGGCAGCCGCTATGACCGTGATATGACGACCACGTTTAACGTATTCGGTGGACCATTGGTGGCAAAATTCGCATGGTTCGGTATCGGTAAGGATCTCTTAGATGATGACGATCTGCGCCGCTCAAATTTTTATTCGCCAAGCGAAGAAAATGAATTCTTCGACGAGCAGGTGGACGATTTTTTACAAAGCCACTATCAGTTAATCAACGACTGGAGAATAAATGAACAAATCAGATTCGAGAACACCTTCTTCCATGTAAAGGGCGACGGTTTCTTTCAGGATTATAAATCTGACAGAAATCCTGTCGAGTATAACCTCGTTGGTGTTGAAACCACTGACCTCGTGCGAAAGAAGAACGTTGATAAATCACAATGGGGATGGCTCCCCAGATTTACTTTCACGAAAGCCGGCTGGTCGCTGGCATTGGGAGCAGAGTTCAGCTTCTATAACGCAAAGCACTGGGGTGAAGTTATTTGGGTAAAAGAGAACAATCAAACGCCGCCTAACAACAAATATTACGGGTACGAAACCGGTAAACAATCCTCCACTATTTACACTCACGTAGTATACGGTATAGACGAAAATACAGACCTGATGTTCGACGTTCAATATCAGCATATCGGCTATGATTTCGATCAGAACCCGATAGGCGCCTTCAAAAACGATTATGAATACAGTGTGAACTATAACTTTCTCACACCCCGAATGGGTATTAATCGCAGGCTGAACAGCAGCATAACGGCATTTGTCAATTTCTCCGTTGCCAATCGCGAGCCGAGAGACGCGGACATTTATGACGCCGACGACCCTTATGCCGTACCTCGTTTTGAATTAAACCCGGACGGCACACCGAACTTCAGCAAACCGCTTATAGGACAAGAAACCCTCTATGATTACGAACTCGGAGGCGCATGGCGGAACTCAAATGCATTTTTGAAACTTAATTTATTCTATATGGACTTCAGGGATGAGATAGTTCCGACCGGACAGGTGGACGATATCGGATTAAGACTGTACTACAACGCCGTGAAGTCTATTCACCGGGGAATTGAGGCTGATGCTTCCTGGTCTTTAACGAACGGGGCGTATATCTCCGGAAATTTTAGTCTCAACGATAATTACTTTGTCAGTTACAATGAACCGGGATATGACATCGAAGGGAAGCTGTTTCCGATAGACCGTTCCGGCAATAAAATTTCCGGCTTTCCCGATTACCTCGCGGGAATTAAGGTAGGGTACAGAGGAAGTACAATCTCATCGTTCCTTTATACACGGTTTGTGGGTGGGCAGTTTCTTGACAATTCCGGAACAGCTGATTTATCGATAAACGCACATAGGATTGTTAATTTCTTCCTGAGTTATGACTATAACAACGCCGGAAACGCTATTCCTATCCGAATCCAGCTTAACGTCAATAATATTCTTGATACGAAATATGAGACCAGCGGCTACGTGTACTACTATCAGGGATTTATTCCCGAATATATTCCCGCCGCCTTAAGAAACGCATATATAACTGTCACGCTCAAGTTTTGACCGACATACAAAAGTCGGTTGTTATTGGAAACGGAGACTTCATTCTCAATGATAGAATTAAGGCTCTGCTCGATTCCTCCGAAAGAATAGTCTGCGCGGACGGGGGAGCTAATCACCTGACTGACACCGGTTACTCACCCGTTCTTATTATCGGAGATATGGATTCTATTCTTCCGGCGACCGTTAAGAAATTCAATAAAACAGAAATTATCGAAGATACCGATGAGAACACGACCGACAGTATGAAGGCGATCGAGTATGAAATATCTCAGGGTATGGATGAGATAGTTCTCCTCGGCGCGACAGGAAAAAAGATCGACCATTCGCTCGCGAATCTGAGCTTGCTGAAGCGGTACGATCAACTTGCCCGTCTCACTATCCTTGACGACTTCGCGGAAACTGTATTCGTGCTGAAGGACCTGACTTTTGAGGCGGAAATAGGAAGAAAAATTTCACTCATGGTTCTCGGTGGTTCATCCTGGGTTACCACAAAAGGATTAAAGTGGGAGCTTGACGGGGAACTGCAATCGTTCGGTCCCTTCGGAGTCAGCAATCAAGTCTCGGAACCATCTGTCACTGTCAAGGTATTCGGAGACGGATTATTTCTGTTCAAACTATTCGAAAAAAGCGATGGTACACCGATAGTTGGATAAAATCACCTTCAGCGGAATCGACATGATCCTGATATTCCTGTATTTTTCGACAGTCGTATTCATGGGATTTCGGGCAGGAAGGAAGAAAAACAACGATCCCGAGAACTTTCTTTTGGCTGGAAGACGCCTGACGGTACCCGGATTCGTGGCTACGCTTGTTGTCACTTTTTACGGGGGCATATTGGGGATAGGCGAATTTTCTTATCAACACGGGGTTTCCACCTGGATTGTTCTCGGTTTTCCCTTTTATATTTTTTCAGCTCTCTTCGCTGTCTTGCTTGCGGGTAAAATTCGAGAGGGAGAATCTCTTACAATGCCCGACAGATTGTATGAAAGTTTCGGGAAAGCCACAGGCATATTCGGCAGCCTGTTGATATTCCTCATTTCTTCACCGGCGCCTTATGTCTTGATGCTCGGAGTTCTGCTTCAGCTTATATTCGGGTGGAGCTTCGGTCTCTCAATAGTGATAGGGGCTCTGCTTTCGGTAGTATATATTTATTCCGGCGGATTCAGCGCCGTGGCTCAAACGGATAAATTGCAATTCGTTTTGATGTACTCCGGGTTCGTTATGCTGCTGTTTTTTGCCGTCAGTGAGCTCGGCGGAATAGGTTATATTTCTTCATCCGTCCCCAATCTTCATCTCACATGGCAAGGTAGTATTAGTATAGAATACATAATCGTCTGGTTCTTTATAGCCCTGTGGACGCTTGTGGATCCATCATTCCACCAGCGCTGCGCAGCCGCGAAAAATCCATCCGTAGCCCGCAAAGGGATATTCATCGCCATTGGTTTCTGGGTATTATTTGACTTTATGACCATCAGCGCCGGACTTTATGCCAGAGCATTGCTGCCCGGAATAAGTCCCGTTCAGGCATACCCGCTTTTGGCTGAGGCATTACTACCGCCCGTCGCCAAGGGTCTGTTTTTTATCGGAATGCTGTCAACAATTATGTCGACTGTGGACAGTCTTACGCTGATATCCGGAGCTACCATCGGAAGAGATCTGATCTGGAGACTCAGAAAAAATAGAGCGGACGACAGCGTATCAAATACAAAGATAGGTATTATAATAACGCTGATCACAGCGATTGTGATTTCATACCTGATTCCCTCCGTAATCGGGATATGGTACTCGTTCGGGAGCGTGCTTATACCGGCACTGCTGATTCCTGTCGTATCGACATATTTCCCCCGCTATCGCTTACTGGGGAATCACACACTCTGGTTAATGCTTTCCGCATTCACCATATCTTCGGTTTTGCTAATGATCGGTTTCTACAATGGTTCCCAACTTGAACCGCTTTATCTTTTTGGGGTAGAGCCGATATTCCCCGGGCTTGCTGTGTCGTTCATGCTTTTTTTTATCTTCCGGTGGATGACAATTCGGTCTCGGCTTAACACTTAACACTCGGATTGCATTTAGGAGTAACTTTCGCTAAATTTCGCACCCCTAAATGCGGGATGAAATTTGACACCTATTAAATCAGGAATTATCAGATGAAATATGTTTATTCTTTCGGCGGCGGAGAAGCTGAAGGCGCCGCCGACATGAAAAACCTTCTTGGCGGTAAAGGCGCTAACTTAGCGGAAATGAGCAATATCGGTATCCCCGTACCGCCCGGATTTACTCTGACTACCGAAGCATGCGTCTATTTCATGGAACACGATCAGACTTTACCCGACGGACTCGAAGACGAAGTTGCAGAGCATCTGAATAAAGTGGAAAATTCTCTCGGACTCGTCTATGGCGACCCTGAAAATCCTCTCTTATTTTCTGTGCGTTCCGGTGCGAGACAATCGATGCCCGGAATGATGGATTCCGTATTGAATCTCGGTCTGAACGATAAGACATTAGAGGGTTTTATTAAAAAGAGCGGTAACGAACGCGCCGCCTGGGACTCGTTCCGCAGGTTCATTTATATGTATGGGAACGTTGTACTCGGAGTTGATTCCTCGAAGTTTGAAGCTCTTATCGAGGAAATGAAAAAAGACCGCGGAGTTGATTCTGACTCTGATCTTAGCGTAGAAGACTTGAAAACGCTTACCGATAAGTATAAGAATCTGGTCGAGGCGGGAACGGGGAATCCGTTCCCCGATGATCCCCTTGAGCAGCTCTGGGGAGGGATTCTTGCAGTATTCAAATCCTGGAACATAGGGCGCGCAGTTGAATATAGACGAATACACCACCTGCCCGACCACTGGGGAACCGCTGTCAACGTCCAGTCGATGGTCTTCGGCAACATGGGCGAGGCTTCCGCAACCGGAGTGGCTTTTACTCGTGATCCGGCAACCGGAAAAAATATTTTCTACGGCGAATATCTTGTGAATGCCCAGGGGGAGGACGTCGTTGCGGGCATAAGGACGCCGCAGCCGCTTAACGATGCCACTAAATCGGAAGATTCACAGATCACGCTTGAAAGCATCATGCCGGAACTTTATAACGAGCTTAACGACATCAGGAACAAATTAGAAAATCACTACCGGGACACGCAGGATATAGAATTTACGATCCAGGAAGGCAAGCTCTGGATGCTTCAAACCCGTGCCGGAAAGCGTACCGCTCACGCCGCCCTGAATATAGCCGTTGATATGGTGGAAGAAGGGCTTATCTCAACCGATGAGGCGCTTTTGAGAGTTGATCCTGAGCAGCTGAACCAGCTTCTTTTTCCGATATTCGATTTTAACGACCTCGATAAAGCAAAATCTGACGGTCGCTTTTTAGCGCGCGGACTGAACGCCGGACCCGGAGCCGCTACCGGTAAAGTAGTTTTCACCGCCGACGAAGCCGTCAGGTTGAAAGAGCGGGGCGATAAAGTCATATTGACGAGGATTGAGACATCGCCGGAGGATATCGCCGGGATGAATGCCGCAGAGGGTATCCTGACCGCACGGGGCGGCATGACCTCGCACGCCGCTATAGTCGCACGCGGTATGGGCAAATGCTGTGTCGCCGGCTGCGGTGCGCTCGAAATCGACTACGCTTCGAAACAATTCACGGTCGACGGTAAGGTCGTAAAAGAAGGGGACGAAATATCCATCAACGGCAACACGGGCGACGTGATATTGGGGGTGGTCGGCACCAGTCCGTCGGAGATAGTTCAGGTTGTTGCCACTAAAAGTATGAAAGCTGAAGATTCGGAATTGTATCAGAAGTTCGAGAAACTGATGACATGGGCTGATGAAAAGAGAAGACTGAATGTTCGGGCGAATGCCGACACTCCGCACGACTCTGAAGTAGCTCTGTCATTCGGCGCGGAAGGTATCGGACTCTGCCGCACTGAACATATGTTCTTTGAAGGTGATCGAATCGACGCGGTCCGGGAGATGATACTTGCCGATGATAAAGAGGGCAGGCAAAAAGCGCTCGATAAACTTCTGCCGATGCAGCGCGAAGATTTTATCGGAATTTACAAAGCGATGAACGGACTTCCCGTAACGATCAGAACTCTCGACCCTCCCCTTCATGAGTTCCTCCCGCACGATGAGGATGATATCCGAAATCTCGCCGATAAGATGGGCGTAACCTTCGAGAAACTTCAGGCTAAGGTCAACTCGCTTCACGAGGTCAACCCGATGCTCGGCCACAGGGGATGCAGACTCGGACTTACCTATCCGGAGATCACAGCGATGCAGGCTCGCGCCATCATCGAAGCCGCTGTTGAAGTCAAAAAATCAGGGACAGACGTTAAGCCGGAGATTATGATCCCTCTCGTCGGACACTGGAAGGAACTACGGGATCAAAAGGCTGTAGTGACGGCAGTCGCGGACGAAATACTCTCGAAAACAGACGTAAAAATCGAATATCTGATAGGCACGATGATAGAACTCCCCCGTGCTTCCCTAACGGCTGACCAGATAGCCAAAGAGGCTGATTTTTTCTCGTTTGGAACGAACGACCTGACGCAGACGACTTTCGGATTCAGCCGCGATGACGCAGGAAAATTCCTCGGCGAGTACGAAGAGAAAAAAATTTACGAGCGCGATGTCTTCCAGACGATAGATTTTGACGGTGTGGGCGAGCTCATAAGGATCGGTGTGGAAAAGGGCCGCTCAACACGACCAGACCTCAAGATCGGTATATGCGGCGAACACGGCGGTGACCCGCTCTCGGTGGAATTCTGTCACAACTTGGGTCTCGATTACGTTTCCTGCTCACCCTACCGCGTGCCTATCGCCCGCCTCGCCGCCGCGCAGGCGGTGCTTAAAGAAAACGCTGATTAAATAACTTTTGCAGGGGCAGGTCACTCTCTGTCCCCGTATAATTGACTTCACAGCGTGGCAAATTAACGCAGGCACCCCTCTTCGACTTCCCGCCAGACATCAGTCCTGCCCGGCAAGCGGTCAGACAGGCGGGCTGGCGCTCAGGGTGACTGCGCCACATCGTTAATCGGAGAAACACTAATAATTCCCCTCTTGAGAGGGGTGGATTTTTTTCGTGAATACGGAAAAAAGACGGGGTGTGTTTCTTCTCGGAGTAAATCCCCTCCCTCGAATAGATCGACGAGCCGATTAATCTCCGTTCAGCATCGTCTGAACTTTAGCATCTTCCTCAGTCCAGAAAAACGGCTCGAACTTCTCTTTGTCCCCCGTAAGTTTATTCAAATTATCGGCGTCAAAGAGCTCGCCGTTTTTCATTACGTACAGGATATCAACTGTGTTCATTATATTGTCCAACGGATTTGAATTAAGAACTATCAGGTCGGCGATCTTGCCCTTCTCCAGCGAACCGAGGTCGTCCTGTAATCCACCCGAATAAGCCCCGGTCATGGTTGCGCTCTTCAACACGTCGTGGTTGGACATACCGCCGGATGCCATCATCCAGAGCTCCCAGTGAGCGCCGAGTCCCTGCTGTTCGCCATGCGAGCCGAGTCCGACATATCCCCCCGCCTCTACGATATCTTTTGCTCCTTTTGCTATTTCTTTGAAATGGTAATCGTCATCGAGCAAAAGCGTCCGGCGCCTGCCTTCTCGGTCGATTTCTCCATGAGAAGTAAATTTACGCAATTTTTCATCGGCGTGGATGTCATATTTTCCGCGCCAGTAATTCTGTCCGAATTGACCGCCGTAGGATACTATCAGCGTGGGCGTATAATACGTCTTTGCCCGCGCTATCAGCTCGGTAACGTCTCTGTAGAGGGGTACGATGGGAAGGCTGTGCTCGAAACCGGTATACCCGTCAAGTACCATAGATAGATCGGTCTTCAGGTCACCGCCTCCTTCCGCAGTCGTATTCAACTCGTTCTTCATTGCTTCCATAATGACCCATTGCCGTTGTATTCGGCGTGACTGCATATACTGCTTGAGAAAGTCAGCGCCTATCTCCTTGTACCTTCGGACGTGGTGCATGGCTGCCTTTTTATCGGGAATCTTAACGAGACCCGGAAACATGACGTCACCCGTACTGTAGATCCTCGGTCCGAGTATATCTCCGTGCTCGACCATCTCCGCAGCGGCAAATACCTGCTTGTTGGAATTGGAGGGATCGCGAGTTGTCGTTACTCCGTAAGCAAGATTAGCGGCATACGATGCAACCCTGTCCGGGAAGATATCCGGCTGCGGTCCAAGATGAGCGTGGATATCCACAAAGCCGGGAATAACCGTTTTGCCGCTCAGGTCTATCTTTTCCGCCCCCGCCGGGATAGTGAGACTCCCGGAATTTCCTATTGCCGTTATCCTGTTTCCTTCGACAATAATGTCCCCATTCTCTATTACTTCATAACCGTTCATCGTGATTATCCGGGCGTTAGTCAGCGCTACTTTACCCGAAGGAACATCCCGCTTAACTGTCAACTTGATTTCAAACGTCGTTGGATTGAATTCCGGTTTCTCTTCTTCCTCCTCGTCTTCCTCTTCACTGTCGGTTGAATCGGATTCTTCCCCCTCTTCTTCGTCATCGCCGTTTTCCGAGTCTTTTTCGTCATCATCCTCCGGTTTCTCGATAAATTTTGCTCTTACCGAATCAAGAGAAAGGGTGAAAAACTTCTTTGCGTATCCCCACGTTATATCTTTTCCCGAATTTGTCCAATTGATATAAAACGCTCCTTCTTTGGTTATCTGCTTAAGGGGTACAGGAGAGTCGCTCGTCGACATCTTTATCTCATCTTTGCCGAGTCGTGGAAAGGCGGATAAAAATGCGTTGTTATAACTCGTAAAAAATATCCATTTTTCGTCCGGGGAGGGTACAATTTGGGTAGGTCCGGTAAATATCAGGTGCGTTTGTTCATCTATGCCGTCGGTTCTGATCGATTTGAACGCAGTCTTTCCCGGTTCTTCCGGTGATTCTGAGGGCAAACTGTCGGTGAAATATACTCTTGATGCGTCCCTGTTGAAAAACGTCCTTGATAGACTGCCGGGGGAGCGCATTATTCTGTTTAATTTTCCACCCTTCGAGGACATCCACACCAGGTCTTTGACTTCACCGAATTCCTCGGCGAGCCACGCTTTCGAACTTCCGGCAACGAATAATATTTTTTTTCCGTCCCGCGAAAAAGAAGGATAAGAATAGAAGCCGTCACGTTTTGTGAGCTGTTTGGGTTTCCCCCCTTTTGCAGATACCTTCATCAGATGACCGCCAACTTTATCCGACCAGGATACGTAGATCACGTCTTTGCCGTTGGGAGAGAAGACCGGCATATATTCTAATCGTTTGTCTTTGGTAAGTCTTTTAATTCTGCCGTTTTTCGTCTCCATGACGTAAAGCTTCCCCACAGCGCTGAACACTATCTTTCTTCCGTCAGGAGAAACCGAGGGCCATCTGACCTGCCTCACCTCGATGTCAGCCTCGGTGATCTTATCTTTAAAATAAACAAGCGGTCCAAGTCCCTGATTTACGTGCGCATTAAAAGGAATTACGCTGTCGCTCCTTCCATCCACCGATATTTTGTGTATCTTACCGCCGTAGCTGATCACAATGTATCTTCCGTCCGGAGTGAAACTGTAACCCGGCAATACGTCGTTGACGGCGAATCCTTCCTGATCGTCTCTCTGAGTGGGATAAGCCAGCCAGTGTTCTTCCCGCGTCTCGAGATTTTGAAGCATGAGTCCGGTGTGAAAATCATACCGCGTGGCATAAGCCATCCACTTTCCGTCAGGAGAGATCTCCGGACGAATCGCTCCGCCGTATACCGATGTTATCGTCTGCCGTTCACCGGTTATTAAATCCACTTTCCTCACCTGAAACCTTCCGGTAGTGGCATTGTACTTAAATCCGCCGGCGTGTGAAGAAAAATAAGCGTATCTGCCGTCAGGAGAAAAAGATGCGCCGCTGTTGTGGGTTTCAGTTTTATCTTTGGACACGACTATTCCTTTTCCACCGTCTTTGTGGTACATCCAGAGCAGACTCTTTCTCAGATAGCTGTTATAAGGATATTCACCATATTTACGAGCTATTACATAATCCCCCGCCGGTAACCATGAGGGAGAACCGAAGTTGTAATCCTTTTCCTTCGTAACAGCTCTCGGTTCTGAGCCATCGGCATTCGCCACGTAAATGTCGTCGTTCCCGTCTCTACGGGAGACAAAAGCGATGCGCGTGCCGTCTGGGGACCAGACTGGGTCACGGTCGATCCGCTCATTAGTATTGAAATATTTTTCGATGAGTAGCCGCCCGCCCGTACCGTCGGCGTTTATTAGGCGTATCCGCCAGTCG
>JADFGO010000001.1 GCA_022567655.1 Candidatus Neomarinimicrobiota bacterium | reverse complement strand
TTTCTGGAGTTATAGGAATCGCTGTGGGACTTCTGATGGGAGTAACCCTTGTTTACCTCCAGGGTGAATACGGAATATTGAAACTCCCTTCGGACGTATATTTCATCAGCGTTCTGCCTGTAGAACTCTCCCTGATCGAATTGATTTCCATCGCGCTGCTGTCAGCGCTCCTTGGATTATTGGCGACTCTATACCCTGCCCGCAAGGCAGCAAATCTACTTCCGGTTGAGGCGATCAGATATGAGTGACAGCGCAAACAACGTCATACTGTTGACCAGGGATCTAAGAAAAACTTATTTTTCTTCCGGAGGCGAAGTGGAGGTGCTGAGGGGAGTTTCCATCGGAGTTTCCAGGGGCGAAATTGTAGCTATAGTCGGACCGTCGGGAGTTGGAAAGAGTACTCTGCTGAATCTAATCGGCGCGCTCGATAGACCGTCATCGGGAGAAGTTTTAATTAATGGCGAAGATCTCTTTTCGAAAAATGATGATGAGCTCGCCGAATTTCGAAATTCCACTATCGGATTTATATTCCAGTTTCACCACCTTCTTCCGGAACTCTCTGCATTCGAGAACGTGATGCTTCCGGCACTATTAGCCGGCAAGCCGAAAGAGATGATCCACGAGCGGACGACGAGCCTTTTGAACGACGTCGGGCTCTCCAAAAGGGGATCGCACAAACCTTCAGAACTTTCCGGAGGAGAGCGGCAGCGCGTCGCCATTGCGCGCGCAATAGTAAATGATCCCAAGCTGATACTTGCCGATGAACCCACAGGAAATCTCGACAGAGAGAACGCCGAAGAGATGTATGAGTTAATCTGGAAACTGAGGGAAGAAAATCAGCAAACCTTCTTGATAGTGACGCATAATGAAGAACTCGCAAATAAAACGGATAGAATTATTCGTCTGGTAGATGGATATATTAAAGAATAATAGATTGTTCCGGAAAACCCAAAAATATATTTCCGCAAAACAGTGAACATATTTAAGGATCGTGCCGTTAATAAAGAAGTAGGGGGATGGATGTGAAACGAGAGAAGGAAATGGAATTTAGGCTAAATTTTGCTGTATCAGGCGGTTTAAACACTTGACTATCATGGAAATTGAGATTACCTTAAACAGGTGTAATAAGAAGTACAGCCAGACTAAAAACACCAAAGAGATTGAACTGACTTTAAGGAGAAAGCTGATACTTGAAAAATAATTTTTCCAAACGAGTGCAGATGGTCATTCAATTTTCCCGGGAAGAGGCATTAAGGCTCGGGCATAATTACATCGGTGCGGAACATTTGCTGCTTGGAATAATCAGGCAGGGTGACGGGCTTGCAATTGAGGTGCTTACCAATCTTGGCGTTGAATTGGACGAGCTGAAACGTTCTCTGGAAGACGCAGTACGCACCTCCGGCGGTACGATGACTCTCGGTAATCTTCCGCTGACGAAGCGGGCGGAGAAGATATTAAAATCCACTTATCAAGAAGCGAAAAGTTTTAAATCGGATATCATAGACAGTGAGCACCTGTTGCTTGCGATTGCCGAGGAGGTTGACAGCGTTGCGTCGGAAGTGCTGGGAACTCTCGGAGTCGATTACGACCTGATTTACAGTGAACTCGAGCGGATTCTTGAGGGATCGGAGGATATTTCTCCAATACAGTCGAAGAAAGACGCAAAAACACCCGCCCTTGATCATTTCGGAACCGATATTACCAAAATGGCTTTGGAAGGAAAACTTGATCCGGTGATCGGGCGTGAGAAGGAGATAGAGAGGGTGTCGCAGATACTCTCCCGCAGGAAGAAAAACAATCCGGTACTGATAGGCGAACCCGGTGTGGGTAAAACAGCGATTGCTGAAGGGCTCGCTCTTCGGATAATCGAAAAGTTGGTCCCGAGAGTCCTGTTCGATAAAAAGGTTGTGACCCTTGATCTTTCATCAATGGTAGCGGGGACGAAGTACCGCGGTCAGTTTGAAGAAAGAATGAAGGCTATTATGAACGAACTTGAGAAAAGTAAAGATATCATACTTTTCATAGATGAATTGCACACTATAGTCGGCGCCGGCGCCGCTTCCGGTTCGCTCGACGCTTCAAATATGTTCAAGCCCGCTCTTGCAAGAGGTGAGATTCAATGTATAGGGGCAACCACACTCGATGAGTACAGAAAATACATCGAAAAAGACGGCGCCCTTGAAAGAAGATTCCAAAAGATTATGGTAAACCCTCCTACGGTTGAAGAATCTCTGAAGATATTGAATGGATTGAAATCCAGATACGAAGATCACCACCATGTAAAGTATTCTGATAAGGCGCTTGAAGCCGCCGTAAAACTCAGCGAAAGATATATAACCGACAAGTATCTGCCCGATAAGGCAATTGACGTAATGGACGAGACCGGCTCACGTGTTCATCTGTCGAACATAATTGTTCCGGAAGAAGTGGTAAAACTTGAAGGCAAGATCGATGCGCTCCGGAAACGTAAGGAAGAAGTGGTAAAAACTCAGAATTTCGAAAAAGCCGCCGAGATTCGCGACACCGAACGGAAACTGACTGACGAACTGAATTTGCACAGGAAGGCTTGGGATCAAGAACAGGAAAATAATCTTGTTGAGGTTACCGAAGATGACATCGCCGATGTCGTCTCGGTTATGACCGGTATCCCTGTAAACAGGGTTGCGGAATCGGAATTTGAAAAACTTAAGAAAATCGAAGAGGAACTTAAGAAAAAAATAGTCGGACAGGACGAGGTGATAAGTCACCTATCGAGATCGATTCGCAGGGCGAGAGCGGGACTAAAGGATCCAAGCCGGCCGATCGGCTCTTTCATATTTCTTGGTCCTACGGGAGTAGGAAAGACCGAGCTCGCAAAAGTCCTCGCAAAATATCTGTTTCAGGATGACGAGTCCTTCATCCGTATTGACATGTCGGAATATATGGAGAAATTCAGCGTTTCAAGACTTGTCGGCGCTCCTCCGGGATACGTAGGATACGAAGAGGGAGGAGACCTGACCGAAAAGGTGAGGCGGCGTCCATACTCGGTGGTGCTCTTCGACGAGATCGAGAAGGCTCATTACGATATCTTCAACATATTACTCCAAATTCTTGATGACGGTTCGCTGACAGATAGTTTCGGAAGGAAAGTCGATTTTAGGAACACGATTCTAATTCTCACGTCCAATATAGGCGGTAGGTTGCTGCGGTCAAAGAATCTTGGATTCGGCAAAGAAGACAAGAAGTCTCGCAATGAAGAGATTAAAAAGAAGGTAATAGAGGAAGCAAAAAAGATATTTAACCCGGAATTCTTGAACAGGATAGACGAAGTCGTCTCCTTTAAAGAGCTCGACCGTGATAGCGTAATGCAGATCATAGATATTATGATCGAAGAAATTCGGGAAAGATTACTCAGCCGTCAGTTAGAACTACGCTTATCAAGAGCGGTCAAATCTCATTTGTTGGAGAAAGGATATAACAGGGATATGGGCGCACGTCCAATGAGACGGACGATCGAAAAGGAACTTGAGGATCCTATTGCCGAACGTCTGCTCTCGGGAGTATTTTCTGAGGGGAGTATCGTAAAAGTTGCGGTATCTAAGGGAGAATTGACTTTTTCTGAAGTCGACCGCAAGAAAGTAACCCGTGATAAAGTAAAGAATTTGGTGAAAAAAGACAGCAAGGTGAAAGAGGATCCTGTAACTTAAAAGGGTTTTTTGCGTAAATTAACCCGATGGCATATAAGTCGTCGGGTTTTTAATTTGGGAAGAATAAACGAAATATCGGGATACTCGTTTTACAAATGATGAATTATATCCGGGAATGATGTTTAAAAGAATAAGGAGAGATTAAATGCCGTTCTTTTTTTGGGACTCAACGATGTTGCTTCTCATACCGGCGCTGCTTTTTGCTCTTGCCGCTCAATGGAAGGTAAAAAGCACGTTTAAAAAATACAGCAAAATACCCTCGAAGTCCGGTGTGAGCGGTTCTCAGATAGCGAAAAGCCTGCTCGAACGTAATAATATCACTGACGTCGAGGTTGAAGAGATTCAGGGAAACTTGACGGACCATTACGATCCGAAGGCGCGAAAGGTTAGATTGTCCAGTTTGAATTTCAACGGCAGCTCAGTCGCCTCAATTGGAGTAGCCGCACATGAAGTGGGACACGCCATACAGGATAATACGGACTATACTCCGTTGAAATTACGGCATGCGTTTTATCCGGTTGCCAGGCTGGGATCGACTACCTGGATCTGGCTCTTCCTCGCCGGAATGATCCTGGCGATTCCGCAGCTGATAGACGTCGGAATTGTATTATTTGCCGCTACTCTGATATTCCAACTTGTGACGCTTCCGGTGGAGTTCAACGCAAGCAAAAGAGCGCTTGCCCAACTTGACAGCGGAGGTTACATCACACGGGAAGATTCAGAAGGAGCCAAGGCGGTTCTTAACGCCGCCGCGATGACGTATGTAGCCGCCGCGGCTGTTGCGGCCTCACAGTTAGTCAGATTGTTGATTTTAAGGCAAAGGCATTAGATAAATAGTAACTGATTCACTTCCCCGAAGGAGATAACGATGAATAATGGTATAATCGGAAAACGAAGATTAATTTCCTGCGCGGTCTTTGCAATCGCGATAACCTTTCTGTTAAAGACAGCTGTATTAACGGCACAGATAGGACCGGATAATTCTTTTTCAAAGACGGCAGAAAAAGCTTTGAAATCTGTGGTCAGCATAGAATCTATAAGATTAGTCAAAACCTCAGACTTGCGTCAATTTCATCTATTTCGGGATGACAGAGACGGCGAATTTGATGATGAAATACCCAGAGTAGGGGGCGGATCGGGTTTTGTCGTAACAACTGACGGTTATATATTAACAAATCATCATGTGGTCGCCGGGGCGGAGCGGCTCAAAGTGACGTTTCTTAATCATAAGGTCTACAGAGCGAAAATAGTCGGTCTTGATTCCCTGACAGACCTTGCCCTTCTCAAGATAGATGCGGATAATTTAATTCCGGTAGATTTCGCAGACTCAGACCTATCAAAGATAGGCGACTGGGTGATAGCATTGGGAAGCCCTCTCGGACTTGAAGCAACGGTCACTGCCGGAATCGTCAGCGCCAAGGGCAGGGATATTAACATAGTTGGAAGGGATCTGAGTGCGCCGACAAGAGGATATGCCGTTGAAAATTTCATCCAGACAGACGCGGTCATAAACCCGGGAAACAGCGGCGGTCCGTTGATCGACACAAGCGGTAAGGTTATAGGTGTAAACACCGCAATCGCAAGCCGTACAGGCGTATATGCGGGTTACGGATTCGCAATACCTTCTAATTTAGCCCGTCATGTCATGGACGATCTCATGGAATTCGGCGAGGTGCGCCGCGGTTATATCGGTATCAACATAGGAAACGTGGATGAAGACCTTGCGGAGTATCTCAAATTAGATGGAGTCAGAGGAGTAATCGTAAACAACTTCGTTCAGGGCGGAGCAGCAGAGAAATCGGATCTTAAAATCGGAGATGTAATCACGCATGTTGACGGGAAAAGCGTTGACAGGGCAAACGCACTTCAGGCGGTAATAGCGGGCTACGCTCCGCGTGAGAAAATCCTTCTGACGGTGGTCAGAGGAGGGAGGGCTAAAAAGATTTCAGTGGTCCTGAGGGAGAGGGAAATAAAATCCAAGCCGTCAGCAAGTAAATCGGATGATAAAAGGGATAAACCGGTTTTGGGTCTTCTGCTTGAGAATAGGTCGAATGCGGGAGTGGGATGGAATCCTCTCATTGCGATTAGAAATGATTCCAAGGAGGGAGTCATGGTTGCAAAAGTCAAAAGACGCAGCGCCGCTGCGGAGAAGTTTATTCAAAAGGGGGATATAATAGAGTCTCTTAACGGCACGCCGATCGGTAGTGTAAGCGAATTTGAACGGAAGCTCGATAAAGTGAAAGAAGGCGAGATAATACTGCTCCGGATTATCCGCCGGAACAACAGAAATTTTGTTGCTTTACGCTATTGGGGTGACTAACAGACAGCAATATATGCCATAATGGCATATATCAGTAAACAGAATATCAGTGGTTCTTGAACGTATATTCTGAATTATCAACATCTTAACCTCTTTTCTGCCTTATTGGTACGTATCTTGCATTGTATATGGTCAAAAGGATAACTGCGACTTGGATTATTTGCAAAAAGGAGGAATTTTAATATGAGTAAGATAATAGGAATTGATCTTGGAACCACTAACTCGTGCGTGGCGGTAATGGAAGGCAGCGAGGCAAAAGTTATCACAAATTCGGAAGGGTCACGGACAACACCGTCTGTGTTGGCGTTCACCAAAGACGGTGAACGATTAGTGGGTCAAGCTGCGAAGAGACAGGCAATCACCAATCCGGAACACACTATTTTTTCGATTAAAAGATTTATGGGCAGAAAATACTCGGAAGTAAAAGAGGAAATCAAGCAAGTTCCGTATAAAGTCGTTAAAGGGAAGGAAGGATTAGCCCGTGTGAAAATTGACGATAAGGAGTATTCTCCCCCCGAATTAAGCGCTATGGTGCTGCAAAAGATGAAACAGACGGCGGAAGATTACCTTGGAGAAAAGGTTACGGAAGCCGTCATAACTGTTCCGGCATATTTTAATGATGCACAGCGTCAGTCTACGAAGGATGCGGGTAAGATTGCGGGTCTTGACGTAAAGAGGATCATAAACGAACCGACAGCCGCTTCACTGGCTTATGGTCTCGATAAGAAAGAAGGCGACAGAAAAGATGAGAAAATAGCGGTCTTTGATCTCGGCGGAGGCACATTCGATATATCTATCTTGCAGTTGGACCCCGAGATAGGAACATTTGAAGTACTATCAACCAGCGGGGACACGCATTTGGGCGGAGATGATTTCGACCAAAAGATTATTCTCTGGCTTGTCGATGAGTTCAAAAAACAGGAGGGGATTGATCTTTCGGCGGATCCGATGGCTCTGCAACGCTTGAAGGAAGCAGCTGAAAAAGCGAAGATCGAACTGTCGAGCAGCTCGAAAACTACAATTAATTTGCCGTTTATAACTGCCGACTCGGCGGGACCGAAACATCTTAACATCGACTTGACCCAGGCGAAGTTTGAAGAGTTGATTGACGACAACCTCGAGAATCTGAAGGCTCCGTGTGTCAACGCCTTGAAGGATGCAAAATTGAAAACTTCCGATATTGACGAAGTGGTACTGGTCGGTGGTTCGACAAGGATTCCAAAAGTTCAGGAAGTTGTCAAAGAGCTTTTTGGTAAGGAACCGAACAGGGGAGTCAACGCAGATGAAGTGGTAGCGGTCGGAGCGGCTATTCAGGGTGGAATACTTACCGGTGACGTGACCGACGTGCTGCTGATGGACGTAACGCCCCTTTCACTCGGTATAGAGACTCTGGGCGGTGTATTCACAAAATTAATAGAAAAGAATACTACAATTCCCACTCAGAAATCGGAAATATTCTCAACAGCGTCGGAAAATCAGACCAGTGTTGAGATACACGTTCTTCAAGGTGAAAGAGATATGGCTGTAAATAACAGAACTATAGGAAGATTTCATCTTGAAGGAATCCCGCCTGCGCAGAGAGGGGTGCCCCAGATAGAGGTCGAGTTTGATATAGACGCGAATGGTATCCTGCATGTTGCTGCAAAAGATAAGGCTACCGATAAAGAGCAAAGCATAAGGATTGAAGCGTCAAGCGGTCTGTCAGAAGAGGAAATTCAGAAGATGGTTGATGATGCGAAGAGCCACGAATCGGATGATAAGAAAAAGCGCGAAGAGATAGATCTGAGAAACAGCGCAGACCAACTTGTTTACCAGACTGAAAAAAATCTGAAGGAAATGGATGCAAAACTAAGTGAAGATTCGAAAGCAAAGCTTGGTGCGGCGCGTGACAGATTGCAAAAAGCGCTCGAAGGAACCGATCAAGAAGAGATAAAATCAGCGTCTGATGACATGAATACACTTTGGAGCGAAATTTCCTCTGAATTATATGATCAATATAAGGAGCAGGAAACGGCTCCGGACGTTGAAGAAGAGAAAAAGGGTGAATCTAAAGCCAAAGCCGAAGAAGAGGTTGAAGAGGCTGATTTTGAGGAGGTAGACCCGAAAAACTAATAATTTCCGCAACTTTTTGGTATTTATGTAGTTAAATGGCGAGGGACTAAAGTTCTTCGCCATTGGCGTATTTAGGAGGGAAGATAATGGATTACGGGTTTAATACTTGCGATAAGATGAATATAGTGATATTTTCCTTATAATGGATAAGTGTGCCGAATAAGATATGAAAAAACATCTTAAATTATTTTTAACTTCACTAAGCCTGGTACTATTAGTAGGTATCATCGGACTGCTGATTTTTATATTCCAACCGAATATGTACAGAAATCAGATAGAAGCGACGCTGAATGAAGAATTTGCTACTGATAAAGGCTCTCAATTTATCATGAAGGGAATTTCCGGAAATCTTTTAAATGGATTTGAAATCCAAAAATTAAGCTACTCGGATTCTTTAGAATCATTCGAAGTTTATTCGGAGAAACTGATATTAAAATACAGTCTGTGGGAACTGCTAAGAGGTCAATTCATTCTGAAAGAGCTGAAATTCGTAAAACCATATATTTATTTGAATTTGAATAAGGGCAAAAAATATGCCGCACAGGATGATTCCACGTTAGGAACAGGGAGGGAGATTTCCATTTCGTCATTAGTCATTGAAGATGGTTCTTTTGAAATATCAGAGGGTAATTTCAGATATTTGATCGAGAATCTGAATCTTCGCGGTTCGTTTTTTATGGATGACGGCAATATGGAGATTAGTCTGAAAGACGGAGGCTTTGATTACCCTTCAAGGAATTTGGTATTAGAGGGATTATCCGGCAGTGTAATTTATTCCGAAGAAGGATGGCGTTACGAGTCGTTACAGTTTACAGCGCTTGATTGTGACGTAATTGTAAGCGGATGGATGGAAACCAGTCCGAGGCTGCAGATGGGTTTGGATATGGCGGCGGACATCAATTCGTTTGGGGATATCTTAGAATTTCTCGGTCAGAAAATCGAATTGGATGGGAAGGTTTCAATCGTGGGCAACGTTGGGGGTGAGCTCTCAGACCTCGGGTTTAACTTCTCCGCTTATGGCGAAGCGGGTGGAAAGAAATTTGAAGAATTCAATCTTTCGGGAGGTTACACCGGCGATAAACTCGAATTAGTGAATCTCGACGGTATAATCGACGGCGCGAAAATTGAGGGAAATGGCCGTATTACAAGAAGAGGAAATTTTTCCGGAGAACTCAACTTTGAGAATTTAGATCTGAGCAAGCTGGATGTTGGAGAGATCAGATCGAGTATAAATGGGAATGTTATATTCAATGGCTCCGGATATTCTAAGGAAACATTAACGCTTCACGGTGAGTTGAATATCTCCCGGTCGCAGGTTGCTGATATTGACATAGAAAGCGCCGTAGCGTCTATCAGCATCAAGGATGAATCTGTAAACATTGAAAAGTTGTCCGTATTACTAAAAGAATCGTCCTTAGATGCGAGCGGGAGATTAGGATTTAATCAGATAATCAACACCGACATATCCATCACTTCCAATAATCTAAATGAGATATCCAGCTTGATTGGAGTAAATGAAATTCAGGGCAAGTTGACGGCAAATTTAACCCTGTCCGGTAACATCGCTGACCTCAACATTGCCGGCAAATTTAATATCAATGAATTAGTTGGCGAAAAGGGAAATTTTGAGTCGGCGGAGGGAATATTTGTTCTTAACAATTTGAGCACTGCAAGGGAGGGAAATGGGTTTTTCCACCTTGAAAACGGTAAAGTGCAAAACATCAGCATTGCCTCATTGGATATTTCTACCAAGCTCGCAGGCGGCAAGTTCTTCATTGAGAATTTCAAAGCGGAAAACGGCGGCGATTTTGTGAAACTTGTCGGCTGGATCGAAGAAAGCGGACAATTCGAGGTCGATTCGCTCAGCGGAAAGTATCAAGGCTATAAAATAAGCAGCAAAGAATCTATCCGCGGAATCATGAACAAAGAGCTCTTGACAATCGAACCGGTTGCGATAGAGTTGATAGGCGGCAGCGTCGATTTTTCGATGGAGTGGAATAGGGAAACAGATAATCTCGCAAGCATCCTCTTGATACGAACGGTCGATTTGCAACCGATCTCGGACATAATGGATAGCGAAAAAGAGTTTGGTGGAATAGCTTCAGGCGCTTTGGTATTCTCGAATTCGAAAGAGAATCTGACGATTAAACTTCTCTTGAACGTCGAAAAGGCAATCTTCGGAGATTTTTCATTCGAGAAAGTATCTGTTGACGTCTTGCACGAAAGCGACAGATTGATACTGAATAAACTCAAGGTGAGCGAAAGCGAGGACTCCTGGATAGAATTTTCCGGATTCGTTGATATGGATCATAACAAACTGATATGGACGGAAAAGGCGGTATCGAAAGATGACATACTCGAGCTGACCACAATTTTTAACAACGTTAATTTGTTTACTTATAGAGAGTATAACCCGTTTAAACAGCCAATTGGAGGTTCTGTCACCGGAATAATCGAAGTGAGTAATACTTTCTTAGAACCCGATGTTGTATATGATCTGGAAATTCGTGATGGATGGTATGATTTGGTATCATTCAAGAAATTAGACGGGTCGGGCACTTATCATGATTCGCTTCTGGTGTTCAAAGACCTAAAAGCCACTACAGAAAATGGTGAGTACTCCGGGGATGGATATGTCCCGATAAATTTAGCCCTCTGGAAAGTGGAGGGAAGAAAGCTGGACCGCCCAATAGAGTTGAATGTCAGAGGCTTGAGTAATGATTTGCATTTTATATCGCCTTATTTTACCGATATCGATGAAATAAAAGGCGAATTTGACATTGAATTCATGCTTTCCGGATCCTTTTTATCTCCGGTCAGGGACGCACGTATATTGGTAAAAAACGGAAGAGTTGATACGAACCTTCTACAGAATTCTCCGAGTAAGATTGAAGGTGAATTCCTGATCGAAAAGAACATGGGGAGAATTGTGTCCCTGTCCGGTAAGATGGAAGGCGGAAAAAAAGGCGGGTTGATAGGCCGTCTATTGCAAAAAACTTCCGGCATATTTTCCGGTATCGGCGATATATTCAAAAGTGATACGGAAGTCAATCCAAATCATTTTGAGATAACAGGAGAGATTGATTTCAGCTCCTTTTTCAGACCGATTCTGGATCTGAAGTTTAAGGGTGAACAATTATACATACTGAGTATTTTGGGTAATTTAGAGTCGGTCACTGATGTCGATCTAACGATAACCGGTCAGGACACAATAGAAATAACGGGCGAGCTGCAGCCGGACTTTGTAACCATCAGAGCAGAGTTTGTCGAGGAGCTTACGGAAGAGGTAATAGAGGAATCGATCCCGTATCTCGTGTATAACATCCATGCTCAATCACCCGATAAGTTTTACCTGAAGAACAGTCAGGCGGATATAGAGTTTAGCGGAGATATCTGGATAATTAAACGGCCTCAGGAGGAGTATAATTTTTCGGGTAACATATCCGCCATTAAAGGGAAATTCTATTACATCAATGATACGTTCACGATTGAAAGAGCTGAGGTGGGTTTTGATCCATACGAGTTCAATCCGACTTTTGACATTGTTGCCACGACTACTATAGGGGTCGGGAAAGATAGCGAAAAAATCACTGTTGAGATGGGCGGCACGCTCGAGAAACCGACCTACAATTTCGAGTCTGAGAGCGGCTACAGCGAGAGCGAAATTCTTTCATTGATAAACTTTAAACAATCCGGAAGCGTTATATCAACCACCGGATTGGGAACGGGTGTTGGGCTGATGGCTACCAGTTATTTAGAAAAGAGTTTGGAAGAACTCGGGGGACAACTCGCCGGATTAGATATATTTGAACTTCAAACGGAATCAGGTACGTTGCAAGGCTATAGAAATGCAGAGCTGCTGCTGGGAAGACAAATATCCAGAAGCTTTTATGTAACCTATCAGAAGGGGCTTCAACGGTTAGCCTCATCTCAGCAGATTGGAGTGGAGTATAGAATTAACAAAATCAGCTCTTTGGCTGGAAACGTTGATACGGAGTATGGACTTCTGCACGTAAGTTATAAATTAAGGTTTCAATATTAGTATAAATAATTGATTCGAAGAATCATAAACAGCGTTAAAACCATACACCGGCGGGGATGGCTGCTCTTTATTATTCCCATGCTGATACTCAATTCAGCCCCTGATGTGAACGCTCAATCACTACTGCGAGTCAAAGAGATAAGATTTTCAGGAAATGAAAATATTTCAGACGGGACGCTCAGGGGTCAGATGAACTTGAAGTCTCCCGGTTTTCCCTCTTTTTTGAGGAAAGGATCCGAATTCAACGCAAGAATTCTCCAGCTCGATAGGGCCTCAATCAGGAAATATTACGAGAGTAAAGGCTACATATATGCCGCTGTGAGTGACTCGTTCGAAATTATCGACCGGAAAGATATTATCATCCATGTGAAGGTCAATGAGGGTAAGCGAATCAAGATTAAGGAGATAAATATCCGGGGAAATGACCTTATTGCCGACACCGAAATACTCAGGATGTTCGATTCCAAGCTCGGTGAGCCTCTCAATCCGTACCTGCTGCGAAAAGACATTGCAGCAGTAAGAACAGCATACCAAACACGGGGCAAACCGTTTGCCCAATTTCGAAATCATCTCACAGGAGATGATGAAGTCACTGTAGTGATAGATATCAAGGAAAACGATACGATCTTTTTGGACAGCGTCCTGGTTTCCGGCACTCAGCAAGTTAAACCCGAAATCGTACTTCGCGAGTTGACGTTTAATCGGGATGAGAAATATAATATTGAAAAGATACGTGAAAGTCAGAAACGAATTTTCGAAACGGGATTGTTTTCAAACGTAACTATCGATCCGGTCCGGACCGATACCGTCAATAAAAGGCTAAATCTTATAGTGAACGTCCGGGAAAGGAAGATGCGGCAACTCGGTGGTGAAATAGGATTCAAGCAGCGCAGGATAGCCGGGTCGACTGAACCAGTCACTGATCTGAACGTAGTTGCTGAATGGTATAACAGGAATTTATTTTCGACCGGACGGCTCCTGCGGTTTAAAGGAAATGCGTCTGTCGGTATAACCGATATTTCGAGCGGTCAGACGAGATTCGAGGCAAGTTATACGGAACCATGGATACTCGGGCAAAGAGCGCCGACGACCTTTAGAACGTTTATCGAGCGGGAGCGATTGATTGAACCGGAAGAGATCACTCTAACGAGGTTCGGCGGTGATATAGCATTATTTAAGAAATACAGCGAGGAGTTTACCGCCCGCCTGGCACTGGGAATAACAATAACAAGGGTAATCGGTGACCTCAGCAGTGCCCTGTCAGATTCGTTGGGAATTCGTGAGGAAGATAATCAACGGTCGATAAATCTTCTGATAATCAACGATAAGAGAAGGAACATTTTCTTGCCTACAAAAGGCTCGATCCTTTCGCTTGATGCTAAATTTGCCGGTGGATTTTTAGGAGGGGATACAAGTGATATTTACAGAGCAGAAGTCTCGTGGAGCAGATACCAGCCGTTCTTTTTGAACAAATCCTGGACAATTGCAACAAGGCTTAAAGGAGGATTCATCAGCTCGTTCGGTAAAAATACGTCAATTCCATTTTTCGACAGGTTCTTCCTTGGCGGCGGAACTTCGGTAAGGGGATATGAGGAGCTTCAATTGCAGGATTTCACCCTGAATCCGAGCGGAGCCGTCTCCAGAATTTACAAGTTGCTATCCAACATTGAACTTCGTTTTCCCGTATTTTGGAGATTCGGAGGACAATTATTCATTGACGGAGGAAATCTCTGGGATGAATTCAGCAGGGTATCTCCTACAAAGCTAAAATATTCAGCAGGTGTAGGATTTTCATTATTAACGCCAATGGGACCGGTAAGACTCGATTATGGCTACAAACTCGATCCCGATGAAGATGATACGGGTGAGCGAAGCAGGCTGCATTTCGGGCTGTTGTTTGCCTTTTAAACGTAACTATCGGGAAACAGATAGATGATTTCTTTTGAAAAATTTACTTTTCGCGCTCAGGAATCTCTGAAAAAAGCACAGGAGCTAGCTTCCGCGCTAAACAATCCGGAATTCACAAGCGGGCATCTTTTGAAAGCTATGCTTCTTGATGAGCAAAATACCACAATCGCGGTTATGAGTAAGCTGGGAGTTCAACCACAAAAGTTGATCGAATCGCTGGATAAACTGCTTTCCAAACTTCCAAAATCAACGGGAAGCGGAATCGGCAGCCCGCAGCTGTCACGCGAATTGGACGGGTTATTAAAAAGCGCCCTAAAAGAATCGGAAAATCTAAAGGATGAGTATATCAGCAACGAGCATTTGCTACTCGCGATGTCTGACGCAAACTCGGGTGGAGTGAGTGCCGTTCTCGCTGAACAGGGTGTGAGCAGAGAATCAATTCTGAGTGTATTACAGGAGATAAGAGGGAGCCAAAGAATAACCGATCAAAATCCTGAGGAGAAATACCAGGCGTTAAAAAGGTACGGAAGCGACCTGAACGAGCTTGCAAGCAAAGGCAAACTCGATCCCGTAATCGGAAGAGAAGAGGAGATAAGGCGTGTGATGCAGGTTCTTTCCCGAAGAACAAAAAATAATCCTGTTCTAATAGGAGATCCGGGGGTTGGTAAGACTGCAATTGTAGAAGGAATTGCGTTCAGAATAGTGAGCGGCGACGTTCCCGAAGGACTGAAAGATAAACGCATAGTTACGTTGGATATGGGTACTCTTATCGCCGGGGCGAAGTTCAGAGGCGAATTTGAAGATAGATTGAAAGCGGTCATAAAAGAGGTAGAGGAATCGAACGGTGATGTAATCTTGTTCATCGACGAGCTTCACACCGTAGTCGGCGCCGGCGCTGCTGAAGGATCGGTTGACGCAAGCAACATCCTGAAACCACCGCTCGCACGCGGGGAACTTAAGGTCATAGGAGCGACTACCATAGACGAGTACAGGAAACACATTGAAAAAGACGCCGCACTCGAGAGAAGATTCCAACCTATCATGGTGAACGAGCCGAACATAGAGGATGCAATAAGTATTCTGAGAGGATTACGCGACCGTTACGAGATACACCACGGTATTAAGATAAAAGACGCCGCACTCGTCGCCGCCGTAAATCTCTCGAACAGGTATGTCCCCGACCGTTTTCTTCCGGACAAGGCAATAGACCTTATCGACGAAGCGGCAAGTAGGTTGAGAATTGAAATTGACAGTATGCCCGCGGAACTCGATGAGCTCGAACGGAAGGTGACTCAGCTGGAAATAGAGCGAGCCGCTCTGATTAAGGAAGATGATTCAAAAAATAGAGTAAAAGAACTGGATAAGCAGCTGAAAACCCTTCATAAGGACGCCGAGAACTTAAGGGGACAGTGGACGGCCGAGAAGGTAGTAATCGGGAGACTCAGAGAAGTAAAAGAAGAGATAGAGTCTGCCCGAACCGCTTACGGCAAGGCTGAATCAGAAGGTGATTACGAAAAAGCCGCTGAGTTGAAGCACGGGAGGTTGATCGAGCTCAAGGCTGAAGCGGATAAATTAAACGATAACCTGAAAAAACTCCAGAAGGACAAGAGGCTGCTGAGAGAAGAAATAGATGAAGAGGACATCGCAGAGGTAATCTCTCAATGGACCAATATTCCTGTCAGCAGGATGATGGAGGGGGAACGTGATAAATTGCTTCACATGGAAGAAAGGCTCGGCAGACGGGTTATCGGCCAGCCGGAGGCGATTAAATCAGTATCTGACGCGGTCAAACGTGCGAGAGTCGGACTCCAGGAGGAATCACGTCCGCTCGGTTCATTTATTTTTATAGGTTCAACGGGAGTCGGCAAGACAGAACTCGCCAAAGGTTTGGCTGAGTTTTTGTTTGACGACGAAGATGCCATAATTCGGCTTGACATGTCCGAGTACATGGAGAAGCATTCAGTGTCGCGACTCATCGGCGCACCCCCCGGATACGTAGGATACGAGGAGGGCGGACAACTGACGGAAGCAGTTCGAAGAAAACCGTATTCGGTAATTTTAATGGACGAGATCGAAAAAGCCCATAATGATGTGTTCAATGTGCTGCTCCAGGCGCTTGACGACGGGCGCATGACGGACGGACAAGGACGTGTTGTGAACTTCAGGAATACGATATTTATAATGACCTCAAACCTCGGTTCCTCGATTATAGTTGAAAAATCGGCGCAGCTGACCTCGGAAAATGAACCGGAGATATACAAAGAAATCAGCGCCGAAGTACAGAAACTCCTACAGAGCACTTTCAAACCTGAATTTCTGAACAGGATTGACGACATAGTGGTCTTCCACCCCTTGACGGCTGAAAGCGTACGGAAAATCGTTAAGATTCAGCTGGATAGGATTTCGAGTAAGATAAGTGAGCAGGGCATAAAATTCTCGCTTGGGGATGAGGCGCTTGATATGCTTGCGGAAAAAGGATATGATCCCGCATACGGCGCAAGACCGTTGAAAAGACTATTGCAAAGGGAGATAACAGACAGGGTAGCAAACCTTATGCTGACCGGTGAAGCGAAGGCAGGAGATGAATTGGAAGCGCGCGTCAATGGCTCCGGCATTGAGGTTGTTAAGGTATAGGTTTGTTACCTGAACCCGAATTCCAAATATTATTCAAATCCGTCAGTAACCGTTTAAAAAGATAATTTGCATAAGAGCACTTGCATTTCTTTTAAAACATAATAAATTTCTCCACGCCAAAGGTGGCTTTTAATACGTCTCAATTGTTTAAAGAGTACCGCTGCCGGCAGGAAGGAGAATCAGACTTTTGATATTAAGGAGGAGTGATAAATGAAATTGATTAGTAACATTTGCTTAATGACAGCCGCGATCGTTATGCTGACATCCTGTTCTATTAAAGAAACAGATGTTGAGCTGTGGTCCAAGACAAAGAAGCTGCAATCTCAGGAGAAGTACGAGGAAGCATTGGAAACGCTTAAGAAACTATTGGATAACTATCCTGAATCAGAATACGCCTCTGAGGCGAGATTTATGTTAGCCGACGGTTTCGCAAACATTAAAAACGATTATCCCAAGGCGGTAGTAGAGTATAGACGGATAATCCTCGAATTCCCGGATTCTAATCTGGCGCCCAAAGCACAGTTTATGATCGGTTACATCTACGCCAATTATGTAAAGGACTATGACAAAGCGCAGGCGGCGTACCTGGAATTCAAGGAAAAATACGAGGGAAACGACCTTTCGGAGGCAGTGGAGTTCGAGCTGCAATATCTCGGAAAGGACCTTGACGATATAACCGAGTTAAAAAAGATAACAGGAACGGATTGAAGCTGAAGCAACTCGATCAGATTGATGGCGGACGAATTTGATGGCTGTTGATTTAGATAAATTACACTCGAAAATAGAAGTCGAGAGTCAATTTATTGATAAGATTGTAGCCGAGATCGATAAGGTAATAGTAGGGCAAAAAACGCTGATAAGACGGCTGCTCATAAGTCTATTGGCGGACGGACATATCCTTCTCGAGGGGGTGCCGGGATTGGCAAAAACACTTACTGTCAGCACGCTGGCGAAAGTGATCAAGGCTGATTTTCAGAGGATTCAATTTACTCCCGATCTTCTGCCTGCGGATCTGGTGGGCACCCTGATATTTAATCCGAAGGACGGTGCTTTCACAACGAGAAAG
Organism: Candidatus Neomarinimicrobiota bacterium; assembly: GCA_022567655.1. Classification (NCBI taxonomy): domain Bacteria; kingdom Pseudomonadati; phylum Fidelibacterota; species Fidelibacterota bacterium. The sequence goes on along the minus strand of JADFGO010000001.1, from coordinate 36,840 downwards.
GGACCGATTTTCTCCAATCTTATACTCGCGGATGAAATTAACAGGTCTCCGGCTAAGGTACAAAGCGCTCTATTGGAATCTATGCAGGAAAGGCAGGTGACTATCGGAAAGGAGACGTTCCCGCTCCCGGTACCTTTCCTTGTTCTGGCGACCCAAAATCCTATTGAGCAGGAGGGAACCTATCCGCTTCCCGAAGCTCAGATCGACCGCTTTATGCTCAAGGTCATTGTTGACTATCCCGACAGGGCGGAGGAGCTGGAGATAATGCAAAGAATGGGAAATACAGGAGAGATACCGGAGGTGAATCCGGTCGTAACCACGAAGGAGATACTATCTGCCCGCAAAGTAGTCGACGAAGTTTATATAGACGAAAAGGTGGAAAGGTATATTGTCGATCTTACTTTTGCGACAAGAGACCCCGAGTCGGTCGGTTTAAGCGAATTGAAAGGATTGATCGCTTTCGGGGCATCGCCGAGAGCTTCTATTTTTCTCAGGCTTGCGGCGAAAGCCCATGCATTTATCATGCGCAGGGGTTACGTAACGCCGGAGGATATCCGGGCGATTGGAATGGACGTCATGAGACACAGGATTATATTGACTTACGAAGCGGAAGCCGAAGAGATGACTACGGAAATGATAATTGATCGAATTTTCGACGCTGTAGAAGTACCCTGATTTTTCATAAAATAGTTTTTCAAATCAAAAATGCTGCCTAAAGAAGTACTCGAGAACATTCGCCGGATAGAGATCGGGACAAAAGGTCTTGTGAACGAAATATTCAGCGGTGAGTATCACACGGTGTTTAAGGGACGCGGGATGGAATTCGCCGAGGTTCGTGAATATATACACGGAGATGATATTCGCAATATCGATTGGAACGTTACGGCGCGGGCCGGTACTCCCTTTGTCAAGATCTTCAGTGAAGAGCGCGAGCTCTCGGTAATGCTTGTTGTCGATATGAGCAGGTCGGGAACTTTCGGAAGCCGGCACCGGATGAAGGATGAAGTCGCTATCGAAATTTGCGCTCTGCTCGCCTTCTCCGCAATGAAAAATAACGACAAGGTCGGACTCCTGGTCTTTACCGACAGGGTGGAGAAATTTATTCCGCCCCGGAAGGGAAAGCAGCACGTTTTGAGGGTTTTAAGGGAAATCGTATATCATGAGCCCCAGAATAAGGGGACGGATATGAAATCGGCTCTCGATTATCTCTTAAGAGTTTTGAAGAGGCATTCCGTTGTTTTCATACTGTCTGATTTTATGGATGAGGGATATGAAAAACAGCTGAGGGTTACTTCGTCTAAACATGACACGATAGCGATAAAGATGACCGACCGACTCGAAGAGAATCTTCCCGATGTGGGGCTGATGTCTCTGGTCGATGCTGAAACGGGTGAAAACGTTGTAGTGGACACTTCAAACGCCAAAGTCAGAAATTCCTACGCCGCAATGAGAAAAGCAAGGAATGAAGGTTTGGAAAGAATGTTCAAGAAGATCAACATGGATTATATCACAATAATGACTGGCGAGTCATATGTGGAACCGTTATATAGATTTTTCCGGGAGAGAGCCAAAAGGATTCGATGAGATATTCTCTGATTTCGATATCACTCGCACTGTTTATTCTATCGTCGGAAAACAGGGGTTATTCACAGGAAGTTCAGGCTGATCTATTCCTGACACCGGAAACTTCAAAGGTCGGCGACCTCCTGCAATTAAAGCTCGAGCTAAAATTCGCCGACGGATATCAGTTTCAAATCCCCGACTTAAAAGTAGCGTTGCTTCCCATGGAGGTCGGCGATCCGCGGATTACGAGAGAACGAATCGAGGGCGGTATGACGGCTGAGATTCATTCATTTGAGACGTTCGTCTTTGATACAGGCAGGATCGTCATTCCTTCACAAAAAATAGTTTATTGGCATGAACTGGATGCGACCGATCGGAAGAACACGCAGACGGACACCGTTTGGATTTATGTTCAGTCGCTCCTCACAGCAGACGCTTCGGATATAAGAGATATTAAGGAGCCGATTGAAATTCCGCAGCCGTTCGACCGGTGGTGGCTCGTAATTCTTCTGTTAGCACTTCTTACAGTAGCGCTGATTGTGTATTATTTTTGGCGGAAAAGGAGTGATAAACCGATCGTTCCCTTCAAGAAGAAAAAAGATATCAGACCCGCTCACGAAATAGCGCTCGAATCTTTACGTATATTAAAAGAGAAAAGACTCATTGAAAATAATCAGGTCGACCGATATTACACCGCATTATCCAAGATTTTGAGAGAATATATCGAAAACCGGTATTTTCTAAAAGCGCTTGAAATGACTACTACGGAAGTGTTAGACGCTATCGAGAGGGCAGGGTTATACGAAAAGATAGGCGACGGTGTAAAAGAAGTGCTTAGTGAAAGCGATCTCGTGAAGTTTGCGCGCTTTATTCCGAATAAATCTGTCGGTGACAGATTGATTTCCGATACTGTCACAATGGTCGATAAGACAAAGATCGTTCCGGTAGTGAACAAATCGGGTCAAAAACCGATTAGTGTTTCGGAAGGGGAGGAAGAAACTTGATAGACGTTAAAAATTTGTCAAAGAGTTACGGTTCGTTCGAAGCTGTAAAAAACGTATCGTTCTTCATAGACAAGGGAGAGGTAGTCGGGTTTCTGGGGCCCAACGCCGCCGGTAAAACGACTATTATGCGCATACTCACCTGTTATATGCCCGCAACCGAAGGTTCTGTATCGGTCGGAGGGTTCGATGTATTTGATAATCCAATGAGCGTGAAAAAACGGGTCGGATACCTTCCCGAACATCCTCCGCTCTATTCTGAGATGACGGTGGACGGCTACCTGTCGTTTGTCGGTAAGATAAAAGGGCTGAGCGGTAAGGAGCTAAAATTAAGGCAGGAAGAGGTACTCGAAAGAACGAGTACTATAGAAGTCAGGAAGCGCCTGATAGCTAAATTGTCAAAGGGATATAAGCAAAGGGTCGGTTTGGCGCAGGCGCTGATACATGATCCTGAAGTATTAGTCCTCGATGAACCGACTGTGGGTTTGGATCCGAAGCAGATCATCGAAGTGAGAGAGCTCATCACCGAACTCGGTCAGGACCACACCATTATATTGTCTACTCATATCCTACCGGAAGTAAGCGCCACATGCGGCAGGGTAATAATTATCCACAAGGGTAAAATAGTAGCGGAAGATACACCGGAAAACCTTGTGGGAGGATTACAGGGTCACGAAAAACTCGAATTACAGATAATGGGACCATCCGAAAAAATCTCCAAAGCGTTGAGCGAAGTCGGAGGAGTTACAAGTCTGAAAAGCAGCGAAAAGGAAGATAGTACTGTATATACTTTGGAAATTGAAAGAAATTCTGAGGTGCGTGCTGCGTTGGCAGCCTCGGTTGTGAACAACGGGTGGGACTTGCTTGAGATGAAGTCGGTCGGGTTGAGTTTAGAGGAAATTTTCCTCCAGCTGACGACCGACGAGGAGGGAGAGGCGTGAGAAACGCATATCATATCTACATGAGGGAGCTTCGCTCTTATTTTGTCTCGCCGATCGCTTATGTAGTCATCGCCCTTTTCCTGACGATCAGCGGAATATTCTTCTATTTGCTTCTTCAGAGTTTCATAGAAATGAGCATGAGAATGATGATGCAGGCACAGCAGTTCAGGATGCAGGTTCCGGCGATGAACGTCAATCAGATGGTCGTGCGCTCCCTCTTCCTCAACATGAGCGTGATTACGCTGTTCATGCTTCCGATGATAACAATGAAGCTCTTTTCGGATGAGAAAAGGACAGGGACTATCGAGCTGCTCCTTACCTCTCCTATTACGAATTGGGAGATAATAATCGGTAAGTTCTTTGCGGCGCTGACAGTTTATCTGGCGATGATATTCGGTACGACAAGTTATATTTCGGTGCTGTTCATCTACGGAAATCCCGAGTTGATGCCTATCGTAGCGGGCTACATAGGTCTGGCGTTTATGGGAGCGTTTACTATAGCCGTCGGTACGTTCATCTCCTCGCTGACAGAAAATCAGATAATCGCCGCAGTCGGTTGTTTCGGAGCTATGATGATCTTATGGTTCGTGGGATGGGCGGCTAATTTTGTGGGTCCGCCATTCGGGGAAGTGCTGCGGTATATGTCGGTGATGGAACATTTTCAGGATTTTGCAAAAGGAGTCATAGACAGTTCTGACATTGCATTTTATGTGTCATTCGGATTTTTCAGTCTCTTCCTGACATATCAGGCGGTAGAATCGGCTAAGTGGAGGGGATAAGAGTTGGGAAATTATTCTAAATATATTATTTACGGCGCTTCTCTCTCTCTTCTCACGGGTTTGTTCCTTTATGTTGTGAATAATATATGGACTACTGCCGGAATAGTGTTCACTTCGGCGGGCGGCGGTCTGTTATTTTTGAATATCGTACTGAACCGAAGAAACGTTATGTCATTCATCGGCAAACGTTCCACAAAATACGGAGCGAATGCGATTATGCTCAGCCTGATTATTCTCGGAATACTTGCGCTGGGGAATTTCAGTTTAAAAAGACACAGCTGGAGAGTTGATACTACCTCATCCGGTCAATACAGTCTTGCGAAGCAGACAATAAGTGTGCTTAGGGGGCTTGAAAAAGAAGTCAAAGTAACAGCGTTCCAATCAGAGATGCAGTCAGGGCGAATTAGGGACCTGTTAGAGGAGTATTCGCATCACTCGGGTAAATTCATATACGATGTGATGGACCCGGATAAAAATCCGGATATAGCGAAAAAATTCGGTATAAAAAAATACGGCGAATTGGTAATTCAATCGGGCGGCAGAGAAGAGAGGATTCAAGACGTCAATGAAGAGAAGTTGACTAACGGGCTCATTAAACTGATCAGCGATAAAGCCCATAAAATATACTTCTTATCGGGTCATGGCGAAAAAAGTTTTGAGCTCTCGGTGGAGAACAGGGAATCACTCTCTCTGATAACGGGTGAGCTGAACAAGGTGAATTATCAGACCGAGACTCTGCATCTGTTTCAGCAGGATTCGGTTCCGGAAGATGCTTCGCTCGTGCTGATTGCGGGTGCGGAAAAAAGTCTCCTACCGCGCGAAGTGGGAGCGCTTAGGGAGTATCTGTCCGGCGGCGGCAGCTTAATGCTCATGTTTGAACCGAGAGTTGAAGATTCGGGGATAGACGAACTCCTCTCTGATATAGGCGTGACCCTTCAAAATGATATCGTCCTTGAGCAGAGCGCCTCATTTATTATATCCGGAGGAGGATTGAAAAGGAATATGCGTGTATCGCTCGAACCGACCGCCGCCGGATACGGTCAGCATAGAATAACGGAAGATTTCAGGTTAGCGAGCGCATTCCCGACCGCCCGGTCGCTGCAAGTTCAGGAAAACAGCGAATCCGGAGACTACGACTTAACGGAACTGGTTCTTACGAGCGGCAGTTCATGGGGAGAAACAGACTTTGCGCTGCTCGACAAGAACCAGGCGGGTTTTGACGAAAACAGGGACAATCCCGGACCGGTAGTGTTGGCTGTGGTAGGAAAAGTCAAAGAGGGCAGAGAGGGTGGTCGGATTATCGTTGTCGGTGATTCCGATTTTCCGTCGAATTCATATCTCGAACGCGCGCCGGGGAACAAAGACCTTTTTCTTAACATGGTCTCGTGGCTGCTCGAAGACGAATCACTGATCTCTATTCGGCCGAGGGACCCCGAAGACAGGCGGGTCAGCATGACGCTCAAGCAAACTAAGGTAGTGTTCTGGCTTCTGGTGGTTATGCTGCCGGTTTCTATTCTCGGGTTCGGAATCGGAGTGTACTTCAAGCGCAGGAAATATTAGATGAAGTTCAAATCTACCTGGCTGTTCGCCGGGATTTTACTTATCGCTGCATTAGCGGTTTATCTTCTCGATTACAAACCGGCAGAGGAAAAGAAAGCGGAAGAAGCGCTCGCAACCAGGTTAATTCAGTTCGAAACAGAAAATGTGGAGAATATCGACCTGATCTCGGAGCATGGTGAGTATTCGCTGTCAAGATCCGGAGACGGTTGGTTTATCGATTCTCCCGTGAGTGCAAAAGCGGATGGATCGACAATAAACAGTTTGCTCCGCGCGGCGAAAGGAGCAAAAACAGAGAGGCGGCTTTCCGGTGAGGATGATATAAATCTTCAAGTTTACGGGTTGGAGCCGCCGCTAATTTCCCTAAAACTCCGGATTTCCGACAGCACGTTCATCGGTTTTTCCCTCGGAGAGGAAAGCCCCACCGGCGATTATGTCTTTGCGTACCGATTGGAGGATAATCAGGTCTTCACTGTCTCAAAAAGTATATTTGCACAAACAAACAAAAAATTGTATGACCTGCGGAAGAAAAATGTTTTGGAGTTCAAGAATAAGGAAGTTCAAAGAATATCCGTAAAAACTGAAGGATTCAGCTACGAGATCGGAAGACTCGGAAGCGGTTTTATGATGGTTGAGCCCGTTGCGCTGGACCTCCAGTCGAACAAAGTGAATTCTTTTCTTTCAAGACTGTCCGGGGCTCGAGCCCGCAAATTCATAGACCATGATCAACCCGGTCCCGGGGTCACGGGACTCAACGACAGAGGAACTCATATCAGACTGGTTTCGTCCGTACCTCAAGGGGAGGTGAGTATAGTTATCGGGAATTCACTGAGAGAAGATGGTAAGCCGTACAGGTATGTCAGAGATAATTCCCGGCAGACTCTTATGCTGATAGATTCAAGCCTTGCCGGTTTTCTTGAAAAAGACCCCTTCGACCTAATCGTCAAGGACCTGTTAAAATTTGATAAGGAATCGGTGAATGCAATAGATATTAAGCATGGAAGTGAAGAGATAAGACTTGTAAAAGACGACAGCGTCTGGAGCGTAACGTCTCCTGAAATTTTCACCGCTGACAATGATAAGGTCGAGGAGATGATGGAGAAGTATTCGGCTCTGAAGGCAAGCGGTGTCGAGGAGTATGATCCTAAGATATTACAACTCTACGGTTTGATTTCACCCAGACTATCTATCATATTATGGCAGGATGACGTCGAAGCAAATTCAATTCTCGTCGGAAACACCGTTAACGATGAATCATATCTGAAATCGGGAGCATCTCCGCCGATTTACAGGATCAAGAACGATGCGCTCGAAGAATTGAAGGTATCGGCGGAGTATTTCAAAATTGAGGCTGAATAAGAGATGGAGTAACGCCTATACTGATTGTCGATCCGTATGCCGCTTTTTTCTGCGGCATTTTTATTTTGATATCGATTGATTCAAGTGTAAAAAAAGATATATTTAATACCGGATGTGCCGCCTAACTGAAGAAATTAAAATTCAGGTATTAATAAGAATATTGCTTTGTGATCAAAATGCCGGATAATTCACGATTCGTTTCTGAAGAGTTCATCAATGGAAAGGTGGTTATCTCCGGACCTTCGAGAACCGGTAAAAGCGAGCAGGTACTAAAACATGTAAACGCGCTTGCGCGAAGCGGGGAACGATTCTATCTAATTCTCCCGAGCGGTGATTACGTTCAACGCTATAAAAAGCTTATCGCAGGAAGTGCGGGCGGATATATCGGCAGCTCGGTGATGACGCTAAATTCATTGGTCGCAGTGATTGAAGAGGCGTCCGGTCGGAGGGATTATCGGGAAGTCCCCGGCTACATGTTGAATCATATGATCTCAGAGATTATAGAGAAGGCGGCAGATTCAAATCAACTAAGCTATTTCGGCGAGGCAGCGAAGCTGAATAGTTTCAGTTTAGAGCTTCAAAAGCTCTTTAGTGAATTCTTGCACTCACGGTTAAAGCCGGATGACCTGATCGGTCTCGGTTTTGAAGGGATGCTCAAGCAAAAAATTTCTGAGATCGGGTTGATCTATGGTGATTATTTGAATCGATGCCGGGAATCGGGCGATGGTGATTTTGACATCCGGCTGAGCAATGCGGTCGATATTTTAGAGTCAAACGAGGAACTTTTTAAAGATGTTCAGGCGGTTATCATCGACGGGTTCTATGATTATACCCTCTTGCAGCAGGAGTTATTTAAAACGTTGATCGGTAGAGTTAAAAACGTTCTTTTAACCCGGCTTCATGATGATGGAAGAGAAAAGGTTTTTAAGTTTGCCGATAGGATGAAGAGCTTCTATGAGGGGTTTAAAGAGAAACCCTCTAAGTTGGGGAAGTGGGATAATTCACCGATTGCGCTGATACGGGAAAATGTGTTTGAACCGGAGATCGAGTCGTCCGGCAAAAAGCAGGATATTCCGCTCAGAATTGTAGAAGAATCGAGTAAGAGAAAATTGGTCGAAGAATTAGCGCGCCGCATCAAACGGCTTATCATCGATGAGAATCTTTCACCCTCCGAGATAGGATTAATATACCGGAAAACGAACGAGTATGAAGGGTTGATCAGACTCATATTCCCGAGATTCGGGATTCCTGTTACGATCCGAAAAGGGAGAAAACTATCTTCGTATCCTCCGGTAATTTACCTGATGAAACTAATATCGCTAAATCCTGGAAATAACTTCGGCAGAGATGTCAGCACTGTTATCCGCTCTAATTATTCAAGGATATCTTTGGATGGGCAGATCGTGGATGCAGAAGCGATAGAAAGAGTTATGCGCGCTTCAGGCGCCAATGATTCCAGGGCTCTTTGCGTTCAAAAACTTGAAAATTACCAGAAAATTGCGTCAGCCGACCGGCATCTGACCGGCACAGGATTAAAAAATATTCGGTCTGCAATTTCTCAAATCAAAGCTGTCTTTAACAGAATATCACCGAAGACCGGATTCAATAAACCCGAAGTCTATCGATCCTACATTAATGACCTGATAAAGTTCTCAGGAATTGAGACCCTGCTTGAGGAGGAAGTCGCGAAAGGAAATATAACAAACAAAAAAATATTCGAGGAAGCGCGGACTCTGATTGGTGAGGTTGCTGATAATTTATCCGGGAAGAGTTTGAAGTATTCGGAGTTCATACGGTTTCTGAACATGGCAATAGAAAATAAGAAGATTCATGGCGATGAAGCTGAACCCGGCGGAGTCGAAGTCATGGACGTCATGAGCGCCCGCTGGATAAGGTTTAACACGGTCTTCATTTGCGGTTTGACTGAAAAGGAATTCCCGGTGGAAAAGCATTCTACCCGCATCATAAGCAACCGCGTCAGAAAGATAATTGACGACAAGCTGTTCACGATGCTGGAAAAAAACACCGAATCGATACAGGATGAAGAAAGATTACTTTACTATATCGCACTCAGCAGAGCTGACGAACAGGTTTTTCTCTGCTATCCTACTGTAGATTCTGAGGGTCGCGAGCTGCCGCGATCGATCTTTGTCGGGGAAACCGAGCGGGTTTATGACAGCCTCACCGACGGAGAAGAGCTCGCTCTTGAAAGCGGCGGAGTAAGAAAATTTCACGACTCATCTTTTCCTTCAGTGAGCGACGATGAGATATTACGGGCGCTGACATCCGTAGGTAAATCCGAATGGAATAACTTAGGCGATGTAGCTGTTGAAAAATCGAAAGTTCAAGTACTCGAAAATATGTTCGAGGCGACCCGGAGACAAGCTGTGCGTTCACCTTCATATTCGGGTATTATTGAAGACTCACAGGCGCTGAAGCTTCTTGCCGGGATTCAATCTGAAAAAGACAGATGGTCCGCCACAGAGCTGGAGCGATACGGGAAATGCCCGTTTTTTTATCTTGTTGAACAGATCTGGAAACTCGGCAAAGTCGATGAATTGGAAGAGGACGTCTCCCCGCTGGACAGGGGTTCGTTCTATCATGAGGTTTTGAAGAGGTATTACACTCTCGCCATAAAAGGTGAACTGAGTGATGATATTGAAGAAAAAAAGATAACAATGTCTGAATTGATATCGGAGATCGCGGGAGAAAAAGAATTAGAACAGCCGGGGATAGCTCCGATTCTATGGGAATTGGAGGTGAAGGAGGCAATGAACGCTCTCCTGAGTTTTCTGGAAAAGGAAGACTCACAACAGCCTTCAGCTATGTCTCCTCTTGCGGTTGAATTAAGTTTCGGCATGAACGTCAAAAACGAGGATTCAGAGTATTCCACCGATGCGGTTCTTCAGTTGGAGGATGAAGAATTCCCAGTAAATCTGAGAGGAAGGATAGACAGAATTGACGCGAACGCCGATAAAAGCGAATTTTCGATCATCGACTATAAATCGGGAAGTTCGATTCCAAACAGGGAAAAAATATTAAACGGCATTGCCCTTCAGTTACCGCTCTATGTGGAAGCAGTCCGGAAGTTGATTTTAAACCGATATAATTCTAAGCCTCTGTCGGGACAGTATTACGGTTTAAAGAATCTGACGCAAACGTACATATATGACAGTGCGAGAAAAGATAAAGGAATTTCATGGGCCGATGCTTTTAAAGTTACGAAAGAGTATGCGGGAGAATATGTCAGAAACATTAACATAGGTAAATTTCCGGTTGAGCCTAAAGATTGCAAAACACCGTGCGATTTTGTTGAAATATGCAGAATAGGAAGCAGTGCCAATCCGAATAATTCGGTAATATGATTCCTTTGTAATATCGGTTACATATATATTGTGGCATGCTAAAGTATAATGCACTTAATTAGACAATCAGATAACAGACAAAATAGGGGAAATAGAATGAAAATATTCAAATCAACTGCAGTAGTGATTCTTGTGATGCTTGCGACGGTCTCATTGTATGCGGAGGATAAAACCGTTGAAGGAGAACTCGTAGACGTAACGTGTTATATGGGCGGAGCAAAAGGTGAAACTCATCAAATGTGCGCCGTTGCCTGCGCAAAAAGAGGACAGCCTGTCGGCGTAGCCGCCAAGGACGGAAAGGTTTATAACCTGCTTGTGATAGCTCCCGGCATGGCAGATTATATGAGCAAACGAGTAAAGATCACGGGAGAGTATCACGCGGAATCACAATCGATCAAGCCGACCAAAATTCTTGTAAAGGATGGCCGGAAATGGACCGAGGTAGCAGTTCCAAAGCCAATGATGTAATAGTTTTAATTCCTCCCGACGAGCCCGCGAACTTTTGTTCGTGGGCTTTTCACTTTATTAAACCCCATATCAGAACAGCGGAGAGTCCGCCGCTGAGTGAGCAGAGTAAATTCACCATCTCGTTATCGATCCATTTAAACCCGGCAAAACGCGTTGTCGCTTTGCCGCAATGGTTGCGCTCTTCGGTAACTTTGCCGCAAACAACACAGGCGTATTTCGACTGAACGGTAGCACCGAGCAGACTGTCGGTCAGATTTCCGATAACTCCTCCTAATAACACAGCTGCCGATTCGGCGGATGCGAAATATACGGCTGCCTTAACGGGATAGAGAAGAGTTCCGCTCAAGGTCAGAGCGAAAGCTCCGGCAATTCCGCCTAAAGTTCCTGTAAGTGATAATCCCCCGGAGGTTCCCTTCGAGACATGTTTGAAATTCGTTATCAGACGTGGTCGAGTCCGGGAGAAAGAACCAATTTCAGTGCTCCAGGTGTCTGAAGTTGCCGCAGCGAGACTTCCGAGGAAAATCAAAGGCAAACCTTCATGAGGATAGAATATATACACAAACGCTGCGAGCGCGGCGATTCCTCCGTTTGCAGTTACCTGCATAGCGGTACGGGGGGGATGGCGGGTTCGTTCACGCAGGTTGAACAGCGTTCCCAAACGAGGAAGAATGCTGGAAAGAAGGAAAAACAAAACCAATGGCAGAATCCATCTGAATCCACCGGATATGAATATCAAAGTTCCGACCGTCATTGCCGCTGTCAGCCCGCTGTAGTCAAGAAATTTAAATTTGTACGATATGATGCCTAATATAAATGCGGTTAAAATCCAGAGCGTGAGCTGGTAATAGAAACTGTTGATATATAAATCTATGTTTACAGTGATAATAGAACCTCGATTGCTCTGAGTTTTATAAACTAATTTCTTTATCCTGTCGGCTGCTTCAATGTATAATTATCCATACCAGAACTTCTACATATTTTGATCAATCGAATTACTCCGGGAGCGGAAAAGGCATTAGAGGCACAACTTTTCTGAACGAAGCGTAAAGCAGACTCCGAAGGCCACGAAGGACTTCCTCGGAGAGTGTCTTCGACACAAGTCAACACGCACTCCAATTCTACCGGATAAACTGTTTGCCGAAGGCATCCCTTCGGGAAAAACAGTTTACTTGTTACAGACACATCTTCTTAACCCCCGACTTAAGTCGGGGGTTAGTGTGGATAAAGAATTATCATGGAACCCTTTTAAGGGTTTCCGATCCACCTGGCACCCGCCAGACCGATGTCCTGCCCGGCAAGCGGTCAGACGGGCGGGCTGGTTAGTCGGACAGGTCGGAATCCCGTTCCGGTAGACGGCTGCTTCTAATCAAGCCCACCTCCTTTTGGGGGCAACATTTATCTGAGCTTTCTCGATATTTCTCAGAGTGGCAATTGCAACCGAATACGATGCTGAGTATATTGAACTTCTTCATGGAATTAGATAAACAGCAGAAAAAAGCGATAGAGCATCCGGAACAGCCGATGGCGATTTCAGCGGGAGCCGGCTCGGGTAAAACACGGGTTCTTGTTGAAAGGTATATGGAGATTATTCTCACCGGAGCAGCTAAAACGGATGAAATCCTTGCCATAACCTTTACAAAAAAAGCGGCTGCGGAACTGAAATCACGCGTTCGGGAAAGGCTTATTGAAGTCATTAATAAACCCGCCTCCAACACTAAGAAAAATTTTGCCGAGAGCGCTCTCGCTACGATTGAATCCGCTCCTATTTCAACTATACACAGCTTTTGCCAGTCTGTATTGAAAAGCTACTCATTAGAAGCGGGATTAGAACCATCATTCCGGGTACTCGAATCGAATGAATCTTCGATAATAGCGGATCAGGTAATTCGAAGGGTCGTCTCGGAATTTCTGCGCGGCGAGGAGGAAAGCGGTAGAACGTTGATTCGCTATATCGGGTTGCCCGGAGTTCGGAGTTTGTCTGAGACCGCTCTCAGAGACAGATACAGGCTTTCAGGCGCATTGTCGAGAGTCAGTGAGCTGGCTGCCGCCGGGAAATTGGAGGAGGCGGTGGAAGATATGTTCAATGAGGAATTTAACGAATTTTTCACTGCGCCGGAGCTAACGGTGGCGTTTGAAAATCTTTCGGAGTGTGTCCCGCTGAATGACACAGACGCTATAGCGAAAATTCGGCTTAAAGTGCTCGATGCCCGCTCCAAACTGCAAGACGGAACACCGATGGGATCGAAGCTGGATATCTTGTTTGAAATTGCGGGCTCTATTGTATTGAAAGCCGGGAGCAAGAGTTCATGGGAAAACGGTGAATTCAAACAGGCGAAGGAGTCACTAAAAATTATTAGAAACCGGGTTCTCGAATTCATTCCGGGCGGGAAAGAATCTGTCAGACTAGCGGATATAGACATATTGTCAACGCTGCACATGGGAGCCAAAGATTTAACAGAGAAAATTTTTCGAGAATATGATTCGGTTTTGAGCGGCGCGGCGGCGCTCGACTACAACGGACTGCTGCATAAAACGATGACTTTGTTGAGAGAAAAAAGAAATATCGCTGATCATTACAGGATGAAATTCAAACAGGTGTTAGTCGATGAGTTTCAGGATACGGATGACCTACAGATGGAGATAATAAAAACACTGATCAGGGGCGAGGATAAGCCGCCGGTGCTTTTCATGGTCGGAGACGAAAATCAATCGATATATAAATTTCGCGGAGCGGAGGTCTCGAATTTCCGGAAAATGATGCACGATACCGGCATAGAGAAACCGGAACACATTTCCAATAATTACAGGAGTCAGCCTGAGCTGATAGATTTCTTCAACTCGTTTTTTTCAAATTTCTTGAAAGTAAGCGGCGGAGACAGCGATGGCAGTTATGTAATTGCGCAAAAGTACAGAAAATCCCATAACGACGATCCGAAAATTCAGTTGTTGATGCCGGTGTTAGAAGAAGATGAAGAAAAAACCGTGAGGGAGGCGGAGGCAAAAATAATCGCCGGTCAGATTTTATCGTTGGTCGGTAATAAAACTATAATTGGAAAAGACGGGAAAAAGAGGAAGATCGAGTTTAGGGATATTGGTATGCTGTTCCAGAGATTTACTCAAATTCAACCATATTTAGACGGTCTAAAGGAATCAGGCGTTCCCTTTTACGTTAAGAGCAGTCGTGGTTTTTTTAATTCGTTTGAGATAATGGACCTGTTGAATTTTTTCCGCGCGATAGAATACAGCGGCGATGATTATTCTCTTGCCTCATGGCTCCGCTCTCCAATTGTAGGGCTATCTGACAATGCTCTGTTCCTGCTTGGCGCCGGCGGGAGTTTCATATCCGAGTTTAAAAACTCAACTCTGAGCGAAAAATTTTCCGGAGATGACAAATCAAGGATGAACAGGGCGGTAACGTTGCTCAGTGAAATGAGAGAGGCAAAGGACACTGTTGGAGTATCGAGGTTCGTCCAAAAGGTTATCGATGAGATAAGTTATATCCCTTTTCTTCTCGCATCGGAAAATGGAGAGCAAAAGGCGCTGAACGTTTACAAACTGCTCGAGATCATCTCAAATCTTGAAAATTCCGGGGCGAATTCATTCGGCGGTCTATTGGACATGATAGACCGTATAACGAGTCTGGATATCCGGGAGGGTGAAGCGACTCTCTCTGCGGAAGAGGATAACGTTGTCTCGATCTTGAGCGTACACGGCGCTAAAGGACTGCAGTTTCCTGTTGTTATACTACCGGATTTAAATGCGCAGGTGCTTCATCCCAACAAGCCGGTACGGTACGACACGAATTTTGGCATAGGATTTCGCCTTAGAGAGAGTGAGGATGCAAACTTAGATCCGCTGGCCTGGCTGCTGCAATTGAAGGATAAAAAAAAGGATGAATTCGAGCGAAAAAGGATATTATACGTCGCAATGACCCGGGCAAGAGACTATCTCTTTTTAGCGTCCGCCCGAGAAAAGAAGGGTGACACACTGTCACCGCCAAGAAGCGGAACATGGCTGCAGCAGATTTTGGATGGTCTCGACGTGGGTCACGAGGAAGAAATAGAGGAGATTCACTATTCCGGACTAAAGATACCGGTGATAAGAGAAATTGAAGCACCGAGTTCAGACCCGCAGAAAAGCGCCCCACCGAAATTACCTCCAGGGTTCGAAAAATCGATTAACTATGTCAAACCTATCGAGATTGAGCGGGAACTGTCAAAACTGACCCCGACAGGTCTCTTGGCTTATGAGGAATGCGAGTGGAAATATTCCCTCAAAGAGCTTGATGGAGTAAAAGAACCGGAATTGAACCGACCGCAGGGGAGTGAAGCCTCGTCAGGACCGGGGGGACCGAAGTTCGGGGAGATGGCGCATAAACTATTCGAGCGGACCGATTTCAAGATCGAATCGACAGGGAGCGAAATCGAAAAAATAATCGGAGAGTATAATATTGAAAAAGATAAATCAGCTGTTTATGCTCAGGAGCTGCAGAGAATAATTGAAGAATTCAGGAAAACGGAAATTTTCGAAGAGCTTATAAAGGTTGACAGCGAAGACATAAAACGCGAAGAACCGTTTTTCTTCAATTTTGAGGACGTTTTGATAGAGGGCACAATTGATCTTATGTACAGATCAGGCGATGGTTGGATTCTTTTGGATTATAAAACGGATAGAGTCGAGGGCAAACGGATTGACGAAAAAGTTGAATATTATAAGTCTCAGCTGCTGATTTACGCAAAAGCAATACATGCCATTCAACGGGAGCTGCCGTTGAAAACTCTTATTTACTTTACGCATTCCGGAGTTATCAAAGACCTGAAGGTTAATGATAAAACTCTTTCCGAATTTGACCTTCGTTTAAAATCAGTGCTGAACAGTCTGAAAAATGGGAAATTTGAAAAGAATCCGGCATCATGTGATAAGTGCGGGTTTTACGGAACATATTGCAATGGCGTTTAAACGAAATTATCATTCAGGCGTCTAACTATATGTACGGAATGACAACGAATGGGTGATGATATACCTGAGGAGCAAGACCAGAAAAAGGAAAGGGAATTTAATGAGATCGTACTTAAATATTCTCCGAGAATTTACAAAAACGTCAGAGGAATGGTTGGGAATCATGAAGACACAGACGATATTATACAGGAGACGTTTCTGAAAGCATACAAGAACATAAAGAGTTTCAAGGGAGAAGCGGATGTCGGAACGTGGCTGATGCGGATTGCGCTGAACATCGTTTTCAGCAGATCGAGGCGCAAAAAAATATTCAGCAGCGTTTCTTTAGAGGATTATTCGAATCGTCTCATAGCGAACGAAAAATCGCCGGAGGAGAGAATCGTCGAGGCAGAACGGCGAAGGATCGTACGGGAAGGCTTGAGCAATTTGCCGGAAAAACAGAGGGCGGTATTTGTCCTGAGGATGTACGACGACATGTCGTTCAGGGAGATATCGGAGATTATGGGAACGAGCGAGAGCGCTTCGAGGGCAAATTTCCATCAGGCATTGAACAAACTGAAGCTGATAGCGGCGGAGCAGAGCTGACATGAAAGAGCATTCATATTACAAATCAATATTGAGTGATTACAGTCTCGGCGAGATCGATGATACGTTGAAAGAGGAAGTTAGTTCTCATCTTGTCGGCTGTGCGGAATGCTCCGGCGAGCTGGCGAAAATAAACAACACTTTCGAGCTCTATAAGGAACCTTATTTTGATATTCCCGAGGCTGCGTATTTTTCTTCCTTAGTACCGCGGATAAGGGAAAAATCCGAGTCTGCACCAGGGGTATTATCTAATTTGCTGTCAGTGTTGACTTATCGCCGGACTGCCGCTCTTTCACTCGTTGTAGTCACTGTCGTTTCATCTATCCTAATTTATAACCTCCGATCCGGTTCAGACGGAATTGCAGGAGAAGAGGCTCTGATCTATTATTCGGGGTCGATAAAATCGGATGCATATTCTCTCGGCGGATTGATGGAATCGCTGGACTCGGAAGAGTGGGCATTGATGTCGGAGATGATCGAAGACGAAATATGGGGAAATGCTGATTTGTTTGGCTATTATGAAGACTTAAGCGGAATTGAAAATCTCAGTGATGAAGAATGGGAGGAATTTTACTCAAATTTATACAAAGAATCGATACTGTAGAGGTGAATATATGAAAAAAATGATGATTTATATTGCGGTTATATTAGTTCCGGGAATTCTTGCCGCCCAACCCCCCGGAATGATGGGTGGAAAGATGATGAAGCAGAGACGGGAAAAAATGGAGATGCTCCGTATCTGGAAGATGACGGATGAATTAGAATTGACCGAGAAACAGGCGGAAAAGTTTTTTCCGAGATTACGCAGTGAGGACGGTAAAATAGAAGAGTTGGAGAACGAAAGGCAGACGATCTTCCGGGAGCTTCATCAGAGTGTGAAGGAAAGTAAGATAAATGCGAAAGAGCTCGATGCGAAGATCGATAAGGTTGCGGGAATTGAGACCGCGATAATTAGAAAGCGCGCTGAATTCTTAAGGGGAATGGATGGAATTCTTTCCACAGAACAACGCGCGAAATTTATGGTTTTCCGGCACCGGTTTAAAGCGCGTATGATGGATATGATGCAGGAAGCTCATAGGCGGAGACCGGGAAAAAACAAGAGAAACAATAGATAGGGAGGAAGGTTATGAACACCAAATTGTATACCAACATTATTGCGATGGCAGTCGTTCTGCTGTTGGCAGTTTCCACAGGCATGGCTCAGTCGCATGACAGCGGGCACAAAGAGCACAAACAGATGAAGCATCATATGTCCATAATGTCCGTGGCAAAGGAGCTGAATCTCAGCGATAAACAGATGGAGAAGATCAAAAATCTGCATCATGATTTCGAGAAGAAACAGATCAAGATTGATGCCGACATAGAGATAGCGGAACTTGATTTTAAGAAGATGATGATGGAGGACGCTTCTCAAAAAGATCTGAACAAACAGGCGGACGCGATTGCAAACAAGATGGCTGAGAAAAGGAAACTTCACATAAATATGCGATTCAAGCTGAAAAGCAATCTGTCCGGCGAACAATGGGACAGCTGGAAGAAACAGATGCACGGGCGAAAAATGAAACAGCACAAACAAAAAGGTCATCGGATGGAGATGAATAAACAAAAGGAAATGTAGTGGATGAAGCTTGACGCGAAAATGATGGAGGAAGTCGAAGAGCTCATAGAAAGGGCTTTAAAAGAGGACATCGGTGACGGTGACCTCACGACAGAAATAGTCCTTCACGAGCCGAGATTTTCGAAAGCGTCTATTATTTCAAAAGAGGACGGAGTGCTTGCCGGTATTGAGATAGCGGAATCGGTATTTCGCAGTATCGACGACACTCTTGAAATAGAATCCTTTCTTGAAGATGGAGAGAGGTTTGAGAAAGAGGCTGTCCTGATGCGGGTAAAGGGGAATGGAAGTTCGATGCTCACGGCGGAAAGGTGCGCGTTGAATTTCCTCGGAAGGTTGAGCGGGATAGCCTCGTATACCGACAAATTCGTGAAAGCGGTTGAAAATACCGATGCGGTAATACTCGATACGCGGAAGACTACGCCTACTCTCAGAAGCATAGAAAAATATGCCGTGAGAGCCGGCGGGGGATCTAACCACAGAATGGGATTATTCGATCACATTCTTGTAAAGGATAATCACGCCATCTGGGCCGGCGGAGTGAGCAAGGCGGTCAGCAACGTCCTCAGGGCGATAGGCAAAAACAGAGAGTTAATCGAAGTGATAGTGGAAGTAAAAAAGAGGGAAGAGGTAAAGGAAGCCATGGTCAGAGGCGTTAACCGGATACTTCTTGATAATATGACTCCTGAAGAGGTGAAAGAGATAAGAATCGATGTTCCCGAATCATGGAAAATTGAAGTCTCCGGAGGTGTAAACCTGGAGAACGTCCGGGCTTTTGCCGAAGCTGGAGTGAACTTCATCTCAATAGGCGCTTTGACACATTCGCCGAAAACTATCGATCTGTCGATGCTGATGGATGAGGTATAGTACAAGCGAAAGAAGGAATATGTAAATGGACAAAAGTTTTATATCGGTTAGAATGGCTGTAATATTATTCGTAATGGTTTTTCAGCTGACCGCTTGTTCGGAAGATTCTCGGGATGTGATCGATTATGATTTTGACACGGTCGAAGAAGCGATCCTTGCCATTCTCGCGGACGCTGACAGCCTGGAGGGAATTGAGGGATTGGACGATGGCGGTGCGTTAGACATCGACTATTCAAGCGGAGGAGGATTGTTGAAAGTTTCCGCTGATACCATAAGACCGATAAGGATAGGCAGAAGAATTGACAGCACCAGTTTCGAGAGAAGCGTGGAGATCGAAGGAGATTCGATCGTAATCGTCACGTCTATCGGGTTTGTGTCGGGTGATTTGATAATCCTCGTATCGATATCAGCGGATACGGTGTCGATAGACACGTTCGTAAAACCGTTCAATTTTGAAACGATAAGAAAAATTAAATTTAGAAGAATAGGTGACGGTGAAATCAGGAGGTTGAACTGGAGGATCATAGGGGTTACTCCTCTTGTCGGCGGCTCTAACCCCACAACAATTGATATTTTGAAATTGGAAATGATCTCTTCCGGTGGCGATACAATGATAGTAGACGATCCACTAAATATGTTTTTCTCATGGACTAACCTGCCTGCATTTGAACCGGGGGACACCGTGAAGGTCTATGTTACCCTTACAAACTCGAGTGTGTTCGACCAAGAGCTGGTTTTGCTTCATCACGGCGCCCGAAGCCGATTGAACAAGGGCAGGAAACGTCTTTTTGACAACGGTAAGCGGGTGGACTTGATCGCCGGAGACAATATATACAGCGGAGTGTTTCGCGCAAGGTTGATTCGGGGGAGAATGAGGCACGGTTTCGTGGATGTTATCGATTGGGGTACGCTGTTCAGTGCGGAAGGAGCCGTAAATACGAAGTTACTTGGAGTACCGTACATGATCCGCCGGCTGCCTTAGGACGACTTTAGTGCTGAATTTGCCGGGGCTATGTAAATAGCCTCGGTTTTCTAATCTAAAATTAATTTCAAATCACGAAATTTCCGGGAAGCACGCTTATTTTTTAATATTGCATTTTCAAGGGTATGAGGATAGATTTACGTCCGATTAAATGGCAATATTTTTCCCATGATAAAGAATGTAATATTTGATTGTGACAGTACTGTTACCCACGCGGAAGGAATCGATCTTCTTGCCGATATGAACAACGTTTGGGAAGAAGTATCATCCCTGACCCGTGTGTCGATGGAGAGTTCTTCTCTATCGATTGACACTTATGAGAGACGGCTTCAACTTGTGAATCCCACACTCGAACAGGTACAGGATCTCGGGGATCTATATATCGCAAACCTGTCGAGGGACGCTAAAGAGGTGGTCAACCTGCTCAGTGAAGCGGGTAGGAACGTATTTATGGTCACGGGAGCTCTACAGCCGGCTGTCAACTATTTAGCGCATTATCTCGGGATAGACTACAAAAACGTATTTTCCGTAGAAATATACTTCAATCAGGCGGGAGAATACGAAGGGTTCGATAAGTCCTCTCCGTTGGTTGCCAAAGGAGGAAAAAGCAGGGTGGTAAAGCAGATAAAAGAAAATCACGGTTCATCGGTGCTCATAGGCGATGGATCAAATGATATAGAGGCGATTGGCGAGGTCGATCTGTTTATCGGATACGGGGGAGCCGTAAAGAGAAAAAAGGTACTTGACGCATCCGAAATCTACATTGAGTGCAACAGTTTCGCGCCGTTAATCCCGCTTTTGATGGAAGAGAACGAATTGGAGCAATATACAAAGGGAACTTTCAGGGAGTTGATAGAACGTGGAATCGCCCTACTTTCCGACAGCGTAGTGAAAAGGGTGTGAACGCAGCCGCAAAATTTTTTCTCCCCGGTCCCGTCTATGTCCGTGAAGAAATCAAGCAAGCGATGCTGGGACCTACGATAGGCCATCGTTCAAAGGAAATGTCGGTGTTGTATGAGAAGATAGTCGGGGGGATCGCCCGGATATTGAATACCGGCGGCAGGGTTTATCTCTCTTCCTCGACGGCTACGGGTCTTATGGAAGCGGCGATACGGAACGTTGTCAGGAAAAGATGTTTGAATCTTATCTGCGGAAGTTTCGGAAAGCTGTGGCACGACATAGCATTAAGCTGCGGGAAAGAAGCGGTTGCTTTAGAAGTGGAATGGGGAAAGGCAATAAAACCCGAGATGGTTGAGGAGGCTCTTTCAAAAGGCGATTACGATGCCGTTTGCGTCACTCACAACGAAACTTCCACCGGCGTGATAAACGATCTCAGGGAAATCGCAGAGGTCGTAAACGGTCGAGATGACGTTGCATTGCTCGTGGATGCCGTTTCTTCGATGGTTGGAACGGAATTAGAAGTAGATGAATGGAAGCTGGACGTCTGTTTTGCCAGCGTACAGAAAGCGTGGGCGCTTCCCCCCGGGTTTGCAGTAGCCACGGTTTCGGAGAGAGCGCTTGAACGCTCGAAAGAAGCTGTAAATAAGGGATATTATCTTGATTTCATGGTTTTTGAAAAATATCACAAACGCTCCCAGACGCTGTCCACAGCCTCAATACCTCACATGTACGCTCTTTCGATGCAGATAGATGATATTATTGAGGAAGGGTTGGAGAACAGATTTGAAAGACACCGGGCAATGGCTGACAAAGTGAGAGGATGGGCTGGAAAGCACTTCGATCTCTTCTCTGAGGAAGGATTCCGTTCACCGACCATAACATGTATTAAAAATAATCAGGGAATTGACGTATCAAGGTTCATAGCGAAATTAAGCGAAAAGGGATACGCTATCGCGAACGGTTATGGAAAGTTAAAAGAGGAAACTTTCAGGATAGCGCACATGGGCGACGTAACTCCCGACGATATTGACGAGTTGATAACGGTTCTCGATTCCACCTTAGAAGAGCTGCAATGAGTTTTAAGGTATTGATAACAGATCCGATCTCCGACGAGGGCATCGATCTGTTGAAGGAATCGGATGACTTCGAGATCATAATCAAACCTGATCTCAACCCGGCGGAGTTGTTAGAAGCCGTTAGGGACGTCGACGCTCACATAGTCAGAAGCGGCACTTCGGTCAGTTCGGAACTGATCGAAGCTGCGAAACGTTTAAAGGTGATTTGCCGCGCAGGCGTGGGTGTTGACAACATCGACATTGATGCCGCTACGAAAAAGGGGATAGTAGTCATGAACGTTCCCGGTGTGAACTCGAATGCTGCCGCTGAACACACTATGGCGCTTATGCTGGCTTTGTCAAGAAATGTAGCTTATGCGGACAAGAGCGTCAAAGAGGGCAGATGGGAACGCGCAGCCTTAACCGGAACGGAATTAAAGAACAAGAAGCTGGGCGTAGTGGGATTCGGAAAAGTGGGAAAGGAAGTCGCCTTGAGGGCGAATGCTTTCGAGATGGAAGTACAGGTTTACGATCCGTATGTCTCTAATGAGGTCATCGAAGAGAACGGGATGAAACCGGCAGAGTTCAATAAACTATTAGGCGAAGTCGATTATATTACGCTTCATATGCCGCTGAACGAAGACACGAAATACATAATCAACAAAAAATCCATTGCAAAGATGAAAAAAGGCGTTCGCATAATTAATTGCGCGCGCGGCGGACTCATTGAAGAAAAAGAACTAAAAAGAGCTCTTGATTCCGGTAAGGTAGCCGGCGCCGCTCTGGATGTTTTCGAGAACGAGCCGCCCGATGGAAGTCCTATATTAGAGGCAGATAACGTGCTGCTTACGCCTCATCTCGGCGCATCCACGGAAGAGGCGAAGATGGGGATCTCATTGGAAGCTTGTCGCCAGGTGCGCGATTATTTAGTGCATAAAAAGGCGAAAAACGCCTTGAACGTTGCTTACGCCGGGGGAGAGTTGAGCCCGATGATGGAGCCGTTTGTGGAACTCGCCGGGAAGATCGGGAGAATGCAATCACAGCTGACCGGCGGAGAAATAAACGAGATGAAGATCACGTGCAAGGGCGACCTGAATGAAGTTACTCCGATCGCTCTTAGCGTGTTGATGGGTTTCATTTCCCATTCGTCCACCGACCCGATCAACAACGTTAACGCACACTACATTGCAAAGCAGCGGGGTATAAAAGTCACGGAAAGCTATGAACACAGCGGCGGGAACTATAAGAATATTGTAGAGAGTGTAGTTGACGGACCTAACGGGAAGCTTACGGTGAAAGGGACGCTCTTCGCCGGTAAGCATATCAGGTTGGTTCAGATAGATGAGTACCATATGGAAGTAAAGCCTGAAGGTATCATGCTCGTCATAAAAAGCGATGATAAACCGGGTGTGATCGGTAAGATCGGCACCATTTTGGGGAACCATAATCAGAACATAGCTGAATTCAATCTCGGCAGACGCAAAAAGGGAGGAATCGCTCTTTCACTGGTCAACCTTGATTTTCCGTTACCACACGACGTTATGGAGAAATTAACTTCAGAGGAAGATATCTTATCCGTTAATCAGGTAAGTTTTTAATTGGGGAAAACCGTGGCGGGTGCATCGGTGAAGGAGAATTGGGAGCCTGTAATCGGGCTTGAAGTGCATACGCAGCTATCGACCGAGTCGAAAATATTCTGTGGATGTAAAGCCGAATACGGCGCGCCTCCCAACAGCAGGGTCTGTCCTGTATGTTTAGGCATGCCCGGTGTTCTTCCCGTGTTGAATAAGCAAGCCATCGAATATGCCGTTATGGTAGGCGTGGCGATGAATTGCAGGATTGCTGCCTACTCAAGGTTCGCCCGGAAAAACTACTTCTATCCTGACCTTCCGAAGGGATATCAAATAAGCCAGTTCGAGGAGCCGATTTGTGAGGAGGGGACTATCGATATCAGCAGAGCCGGCGTGGAAAAGAGAATAGGTATTACGAGGATCCATTTGGAAGAGGATGCGGGAAAGTCGCTGCACGATCAGAGTTTGACCGATACACAAGTCGATCTCAACAGGTGCGGTATTCCTCTTATAGAGATCGTTTCTGAACCGGAAATGAGAAGTCCTGAAGAAGCGTTCGAGTACCTGACGAGACTGAAACAGATTCTCAGGTATCTCAGGGTTAGCGATTGCAACATGGAAGAGGGGAGTTTGAGAGTCGATGCGAACGTCTCGGTACGCAGAATAGGCGATGAAAAGATGGGAACCAAAACCGAACTCAAGAACATGAATTCGTTCCGGGGCGTAGAACGCGCACTCTCAGCTGAAATATTAAGACAGATAGAGATCATAGAATCGGGCGGCTCCGTAGAACAATCAACGAATTTATGGGACGAGAACACCGGTGAGATAACGGTGATGCGGGCTAAGGAGGAATCTGATGATTACAGGTACTTTCCCGAACCGGACCTCGTTCCGTTTACGATTGATGATAAATATGTCGAGGAGATCAGGGAAAAACTGCCGGAGCTTCCGGACAAAAAGAAGGCGAGGTTTCTCAAGGAATACGGATTGAACGATGAATTGGCGGAATTCGTGACACTGTCGGCGGCGATGTCGGATTATTACGATGAATATGCTAAAAGGAGCGATGACCCCGTTCTCGCAGCGAAGTGGATGAAGAGTGAGGTCAGCCGGAGTCTCAGGGAGCATGACCTGGCAATGGACGAATTTCCTATCTCTCCGGAACGGTTATCCGGATTGACGAACTCCGTAACGGGCGGGACTATATCTATCAGCGCCGCAAAACCGGTTTTCCTGAAGATGCTGACCGAAGACTCCACCGCCGAAGAGATCATCGATAGAGAGGGTCTCAGACAGGTGAGCGATGAGTCTGAGATCGATGAAATAGTCCGGAAGATAGTTGAATCCAACCCCGATGAAACTGAAAGATACAGAAACGGAGAATTGAAGTTGAAAGGATGGTTTGTCGGGCAGGTAATGAAGGAGTCCGGCGGCAAGGCAAATCCGAAGATAGTCAACGAAGCGCTCGACCGGTTGATAAAACCGGAAAATTGAACAAATTCTATAAATTTCTCACCTGCCCGAAGTGCGGCAGAAAATATCCGATAAATGAACCCGTAAACCTCTGTGTGTGCGGCGGCCCTCTCTTAGCGAAAATGAACGTTTCCGGGAATCCGCCCTTGAAAGAGTCATCAATAGACGATGTCGATTCGATGTGGAGATACGGTAAGCTCCTGCCTGTCGAGAACGAAGCCGCAAAAGTAACGCTTGGGGAAGGATGGACGCCCCTGAAACGCTCTCAGGAGCTGGGAGACGAGTTAGGGATCGAAAACCTCTACCTGAAAGATGAGTCGGTGAATCCGACAGGCAGCTTCAAGGACAGGGGAATGTCGATGGCGATTACGAGGGCTAAAGAACTCGGGATAACAAGGGTCGCTTTGCCGTCGGCGGGAAATGCCGGAGTATCTGCCGCCGCTTACTCTCACTCCGCAGGAATAGAGTGTGCTGTTTTTATGCCGGATGACACACCCTCAAGCTTCACGGACAGCTGTAAAGAGTACGGGGCACACGTTGAATTGATAAAGGGCGACATTTCGGATGCCGCGACCGCCATGACTGAGATATTAAAAGATGGATCGTTCAATTTATCAACCTTAAAAGAGCCGTACAGGATCGAAGGCAAAAAGACGATGGGATATGAATTGGCGGAACAGATGGACTGGCAGCTGCCTGACGTGGTCATTTATCCTACCGGGGGCGGGACCGGAATGATCGGGATGTGGAAAGCGTTTCAGGAAATGGAATCGTTCGGCTGGATTGGAAACAAAAAACCCAAAATGGTATCGGTTCAGAGCGAAGGCTGCGCTCCGATCGTAAGAGCGTTCGAAGATGGGAAAACGGATGCAGGATTCTGGCAAAACGCTGACACCAAAGCGTTGGGACTCAGGGTTCCGTCTGCCGTGGGGGATTTCCTTATACTCGGCGCTATCCGGGAGAGCGGAGGCATTGCCATAGCGGTCAGTGAGCGGGAAATAGACGAAGGAGTGAACTTAACGAGAAAACACAGCGGGATCGATCCAGCTCCTGAAGCGGGGGCGGCGGTTATTGCGGTAAAAAATCTCCTGAAAAACAGGTTTTTAACCGGGAGTGAAAAAGTCGTGGTGTTTATAACGGGGAGTGGAGAGAAGTATTGAGTGCTTTAAAATAAGCAGTCAATAAATCCCTGCTTGATATAAGAGATTCTCAAGAATATATTACTGCCCGGTTAACACACTGAAATCAAATGACAGGAAGAGAATGAACAACCCACTTTGGGAAGACATACTCGAGTTCCATAAGAATCGGCAGCTGCTTGGTATAGTGCTTGTAGTCCTCGGCGCGGCAGGATTGCTGCTGCCTATTTTACCCGGTCTGCTTGTGATCATTCTTGGTCTGGCTTTGCTTGCTCCGGACAAGTTCGGCTCGGTTCTGAACTGGATGAGGAATAAATCCACAGAAGAACCCGATAAGGACTGATGCGGCTCCTGTCTATCTTTTTTTTCGCTTTATACACTATTTCCACCGTTAGCGCTCAAAGGGAACTCGATTCCGATTACTCCGACCCGGCATCGGTCGAAGCGCAGAATTTTAAGTCCAGCCGTTTAGAGGCTGTGTGAAAACATAGAAAAAAACGTCATTCCGAAGGAGCGCAGCGACTGAAGGAATCGCGTAAGTACTTGTATTGCAGTTATTTATGAGATTGCCTGCCTGAAATATGTCGGGCAATCTCAGATCTAATTTTGAGTCAAACGAGATTGCCACGTCGACCCGATCCCGAAACTTCGGGACGGGACTCCTCGCAAAGACACTATTTAAATAAAATTATTAATTTCGAAGATAATGGTGATAACCTTTTACTCCTGACACACCCCGTCTTTGATAATCTGCGATTATCAAATCCACCCCTCTCAAGAGGGGAATTATTAGTGTGCGGTCAGTCCGGCAGCTGCCGGATAACCCGCACAGGCTGCTGTTATTGCGAATAGTCCGTTAATCTTATAAAAATCTCCGTGCAGCCCGGCTTGAAAGAAAAGACATATTCATTGCGATTAGCTTGAGAGCGAAATATATTCTTTTTTCACGATTAGATAATTAAATATAAGGAATAAGTGGCTAAAGTTTCTTTAAAGAAGTTACGCGAAAAATCTGATATGGGGGATTTCGATAATTGACTTTTAAGGTAGGGAAGACGTTGCAGCTTATAGGTCTTTTGCAGGTTTTGTTCGGCTTGTATCATGGAATAGCCGAGAGTTCTGAAATATACGAACTTATCGCCTTGCTCATAGGAGCCGCGTTCTTCGGTGTCGGGACAATATTTGTGCGGAAGACGAACTGAGTTGTTTTTTGATTATTAACAATTATATTCTAACAGTGACAATTTAAGGAGGAATTTTCAGATGTCGAATCTCTTTGATGAGGTGAAGAAAAACTTAAAAGAGTGGGGGAGTTTAGCGGCGAATAAAGCCGAAATGCTGACTAAAGTCGGAAGGCTAAAAATCGATATTTTGAGTTTAAACAGGGAAATCGAGAAGAATTTCGTCGAGCTCGGCGGAAAAGTATATGAGCTTATATACAAAGAGGACCAGGGGAGAATTAAGGGTAATGACGAAGTGAAGAAGATAATTCAAAGAATAGCTTCATTTGAAGAGACCCGTGAGGGAAAGATGAAAGAGATAGAAAACCTCGGGTCGGCTGAAGATATTGATTTGGAAGCTATCAAGAAGGATTCGAAGTGATATCTTGAGATAGCATCTCCTTAGAATAGAAATTTTGATTAAAAGACCTCTCGTATATTCGGGAGGTCCTTTTTGATCTGAATCACGTGATATCCGATCAGCCGGGAACTTAGAACCTACTTATGCGTATGAAAGTAAGGCGATGCCGGGTCAAAAAGACGAATATTGAGAGTTGACAAATGGAAGAAAATTATACTATAGATAGATATTTTGACGAAATCAGCACGGAGAAGCTCCTAACTCCGGAAGAGGAAATACAACTTGCCAAGCGTGTGCGTGAAGGAGATGAGGAAGCGCTTGAGCAGATGACGCGTGCTAATTTACGTTTTGTTGTCAGTATCGCCAAGCGATATCAAAACCAGGGGCTGTCGCTCGGAGACCTTATAAATGAGGGTAACTTAGGGCTTATTAAGGCTGCGAAGAGATTTGATGAAACGAGGGGTTTTAAGTTTATATCTTATGCGGTTTGGTGGATACGCCAGTCTATCTTGCAGGCGCTCGCCGAACAATCAAGGGTAGTCCGTCTGCCTCTCAACAGGGTAGGCGTTATGAATAAGATCAATAAGAAGCTTTCCGACCTTGAACAGAAATATGAAAGGGCGCCGAGCACGGAAGAAGTAGCGGAGGCGCTTGAGATGTCAACATTGGACGTTGCGGATACGCTTCAGATGTCATCCCGTCAGCTATCGGTTGATGCGCCCTTTTCGGGAGATGATGACAATTCGCTTCTCGACGTTCTTCCGGACACTGATGAATATATCGAACCTGATTCTCCCTTGATGGAGGAATCGTTGAAAATGGAGGTAGACCGCGTTCTCGGGTCTCTGTCTGCGAGAGAGGCGACGGTGATAAGAATGTACTTCGGATTGGTGAACGAACGGCCAATGACTTTAGAGGAGATAGGAGAAAATTTTAAGCTTACAAGAGAAAGAGTCAGGCAGATAAAGGAAAAATCGATTCGAAAACTGCGGCATGCCTCAAGAAGCAAGAATCTTCGGACGTATCTCGGTTAATACGCCCGATTGTGTCCCAGGACACAATTTTAGTTCTAAGATAAAAATTTCTTGACAATAGCTAACTTTTTTCTTTATACTATACCGACTTGATATAAGAATGGGGTTGAGAGTGCCCCTGTTAATTTATTAAACCGTTTCATCCCTTGTAATAGGCACACTTATAGGAGCTTGATGAGAGACAAGCAGTATCAGGTAGTCGTTTTTTCTGACGATGCCGCCGACGTAAGAGAGATAAGTTTGTCGAAGGTAAAGATAGTCCTCATCTCATTGATGGCTCTTTTTTTGTCCATAACGCTTATTTACATTACCGCCGATTATCTGACGGAAGTTTTTTACGGTAAGAGACTCGCCTCGCTCAGAAACCAGAACAAAGAGCTTGTTACGAAGATCGACGATATAAATTACCGGATTTCTATGCTTACCGAGCAAATGGTGCTCGTAGAACAAAAGGATCGAGCGATAAGAACTTATGCTGATCTGCCGCTGATAGATGAGGATATCCGAAAGGTAGGAGTTGGAGGTATACTGAATCCGGAAATATCAAGTTTAGAATATCTCCTTCCGGCATCTGACGCCACAATAGCGGAAATAGAATTCGACCTGGATGCCGTTGAACGAGCGTTGAATCTCGAGCTCGAAAGCCTTGACGAAGTATATAACTCCTTCAAGGCGAGGAAGGATATGCTGGAGCACATACCCACAATTCGGCCGATTATAGGCGGATATATTACGAGCGGTTTCGGGGAAAGAAAAGACCCGTTTACGAATAATATCCGTGAACACTCAGGTATAGATATAGTTACCAAGAGAGGAGAAGCAGTATTTGCGACCGCCGACGGAGTGGTCTCTGATTCCAGAACTGACAGCCCCTCCTATGGGAAGACTATTAAAATAGACCATGGATACGGATATCAAACGAGGTATGCTCATCTGGACAAGATTTTCGTGCAAAAACATCAAAAAGTTATCAGGGGTCAAAAGATCGGCGAAGTCGGTTCGACAGGCAGGTCTCAAGCCCCCCATCTACACTATGAAGTTCTTAAAAACGGCGTAAGAAAAGACCCCGCTCAGAAGTATTTCTATCTTTCCGATCAAGACCTCAGTCGTCTTTAACGTAAACTTCAAAAGTTACTCCGAACGTAACCGCCTGATGGCGGTTTTTTTATTTCCAAATTGCTTTGAATGCATTTTGCTTGCGAATCGGTCAGCCCCTTTCTAACTTAAGTAGCTAATGATTACATTGACAGGGTATTAAAATGTCCTCAAAACAGTATTATTACATTGAAACTTATGGCTGCCAGATGAACGTATACGATTCTGAGTTGGTTGCCCGGATGCTTAGTGAGAGTAATTACTTAGAAGCCGAGACGCCGGAATCGGCAGATATAATCTTTATAAATACGTGTTCGGTACGGGAAGGTGCGGAAACGCGCGTTATGAACCGTCTGGATTACATGAAGGGACTCAAAAAAAAGAAGAATTCTCTTGTCATCGGCGTCATCGGCTGTATGGCGCAGAACCTGAAGGACGACATTTTAGAGAGTAAACCGTTTGTTAATTTCGTGCTCGGACCCGATTCTTACAGCAAGCTGCCCGTTTTGTTGGAATCTCAAAAGCCGTGGGAAATAAGGGAAGCACACACAGACCTCTCAAAGTATGAAACGTATGAGCATATCTATCCTCTCCGCAGTAAAGGGATAAATGCAATGGTGGCAATTATGAGGGGGTGTGATAAGATGTGCACATTTTGCATCGTGCCTTATACAAGGGGAAGAGAGCGCAGTAAATCGGCGGCGGCGGTTGTAGAAGAAGTCAAGAGTGCGGCTGAACAGGGTTTCAAGGAAGTTACGCTGCTCGGGCAGAACGTGAATTCGTATAACGACAGTGTCGTAAATTTTCCTGAACTCCTGAGACGAGTTGCGAAAGTGGACGGCATCAGGCGGATAAGGTTTACATCACCCCATCCGCAAGACGCTACGGACGAATTGATAGACGTGATGGCGGGACACGAAAACATCTGTAATCATATACATCTACCGCTGCAATCCGGTTCGAACAGGGTGCTGAAACGGATGAACAGGACTTATACGCGGGAAAAATACTTAGAATTAGCGATGAAATTCAGAAACAGGATTCCCGGCGTTGCGATTACAACAGATATCATCGTAGGATTTTGCGGCGAGACGGATGAGGAGTTTGAAGAGACACTCGATCTGATGGATAAAGTCCGGTTCGACAGCGCTTTCACGTTCAAATACTCTGAAAGGCCCTACACGGCGGCATATAAGAAAATGAAGGATGACGTTTCCGAGAAGGTAAAAGGAGAGCGGATTGTCCGCTTAATCGAGACTCAGAAAAAGATCACTCTTGAAAACAACAGAGAACTGATCGGAAGCACTTTGGAAGTGCAGATCGAGAAGGAGAGCAAAAAGTCGGATGAACACTATATCAGCAGAACAGAGACCAATCGACTGGTAGTGCTTCCGAAAAACGGAAAAGTTCCGGGTGATTTTTTGGATGTTACGATTACAGACGCTGCCGGTATCACCCTATTCGGTGAACCAGCTTTTTAATAATATCAAGGAGGGAAGATGCGTTTAATATCTCTATTTTTCATTGTTTTGATCGTATTGTTGATCATGTGGTTTCTAACGCAGAACGCTGATCAGGTTGTGGAGGAGTTGGAGATATTCCAGTACTCATATTTCAATATTTATCTTGTAAACGTCTTGTTCGGTACCTTCGCATTTGGAGTGGTTATGGGATTTCTGATCCCGGTATTCCAATATCTCGGAGCAAAAAGTGAAACACGCAGGCTCAAAAGAGAGATGAAAAAGATCCGCTCGGAACTCGATGACCTCAGAAATGTAGGGATCGAGTCCGATTTGGAAGTTGATGCTGAATCGCCGGACAGCGCTGAAGAGAGCGATTCGAGCCGGTCTGAAACTGATGATAAATCTGAGGATGAGAACTCAGAACAGTGATCGAACCAAGGGTCATATTCCAGATTTTAATTCCGGTCATAGTAGGGGGAATACTTTTAGTTCTGTGGTATTGGTCGGGTAAAAGAAAGAGATTCAAAAAAAGCCTGTCTTCTCCGTATACCGAATCGCTGAATTTCCTGATCAGCGGCGATAAGATCAAGGCGCTGAACAAGTTACGTGAAGTCGTCAAGTCCGATACGGATAACATCGACGCCTACTTGAAGCTCGGCGACATTTACAGGGAATACGGGAAAAATCAGCAAGCGCTGCGCGTGCATCAGGCGCTGCTGATTCGCAAGGGACTTACTAACTTTCAGAAGCTAAATATTCGGAAGAGCCTCGTTCTCGACCACCGGAATCTCAGGGGTTGGGATAATGCCGTGAATTTTTCGAAGGAGATCATCGAGCTGGAAAGGAATAATCTTTGGGCAAGAGAACAGATCCTCGAGATTTACAAAGAGATGGGTGACTGGGACGGAGCCGTAGATGCGGCAAAGGCAATCCAGAAGCACGAAAAACGAAGAGATGATGAGACTCTGGCTCTATATCAGGTGCAGCAGGGCTTGGAGCAGAGAAAGAAAGGCGAAGAACGCGAAGCGCGCATCCGGTTTAAAAAGGCGCTCAAGACTTTTAAGAACTGTGCCGCCGCATATTATTTTATAGGTGTGTCGTATCTGAGTGAAGACAGGAAAAAGGAAGCGGTGGAAGCATGGCGAAATTTCGTCAAAGCGGACCCGGCTCACGCATATCTGGTATTTGACGATCTTGAGGAAGTGCTTTACAATTTAGGCAACTTCGACCAGAGTGAGAGGATATACAAGGAGATATTAAACCTTGACGGCGATAACATCAGCGCAATGTCTGCCCTGTCGGACCTTTATGAACGCAGGGGGGATACACAGGAGGCGATAGAAATTTTACGTAAGGCGGTTGACAAAGATTCTACGTCCCTCAGGGCAAGGGCATACCTTATACAGATGTTGCTGGGGAACAAGGTGAACAAAGAGGTTAAAGAAAATCTGAAAATCCTTGTGCGAAATACGAGACAGCCGAGAAAATTCGACTGTACTGTTTGCGGTCATCACAGCGAAAAACCGCTCTGGATCTGTCCTAGCTGTTTAAGTGAGAAAACTTTCCTTGATTGAGCCTGTTTGGAGGATGAAAATTCTCCTTTTAATATTATCCGTCTTTATCATTCCCTCCATATCCATTGCGCAGCTCACCGTTGAACAACTTGTGAAAGCAGGTGAATTCAGCAAAGCGCGGCAGCTGCTGCCCGAATTAGTTAAGGATAACCCTGATGATGCGTCAACCCTTTATTTTCAAGGATTGTTAGAGAAAAAAGGAGAAAAAGCGCTCGAATTTTTTGAAACGCTTTACGCTAAATATCCGAAAAGTGATTATGCCGATGACGCCCTCATGCAGATAGGGGAGTACCGTTACGCCCGCGGGCTTTACGTCAGCGCCGAGAGGACACTGCTGAAAATACCACGGCAGTACCCTGATTCTGAGCATGTCCGGAGGGCGATCACTCTGCTTATGCAGTCTATGATCGTTACCGGTAAAGCCGATACCGCGCGAATGTATCTCGACGTTTTTCAAAAGCGTTGGGATGATCTTGAATTCGAGCTGCCTGATGTTGAAACTGTCAAGCCTCCCGAGTCAAAAAAACCGGGAAAGTCAAAAGATGAATTCACGATTCAAATCGGCGCTTTCGGATCGAAGGATAATGCTAAAAGACAGCGGGAAGTGTTCAAGCAGAGGGGATATAAGGTTGCGCTCGGAAAAAAGAAAGTAGCGGGAAAAACGCTTCACCTCGTGTGGGTGGGCGCATACCGGACACATGATGATGCCCTGGCTGAAGCGCGGGTTCTGAAGGCGAGGTTCGGCGTTAATTACGGCATAATCGATAAGAGTAAGACTAACTGAATTTTGGGAGTGGATGTGACCCTGGTGGGCGCCGCGGTCTTCAAAACCGTTGGGACGGGGAAACTCGTCCGCTGAGTTCGATTCTCAGACATTCCCGCTAAATTATTGTGCGAGTTAGGGCTTGCCCTGACCGCACTCATGAAACAACCACCCCTTAATCCCCTCCTTTTAAATAAGGAGGGGAGACGCTCTTCAAAATCGTCGGGACGGGGAAACTCGTCCGCTGAGTTCGATTCTCAGACATTCCCGCTAAATTATTGTGCGAGTTAGGGCTTGCCCTGACCGCACTCATGAAACAACCACCCCTTAATCCCCTCCTTTAAAATAAGGAGGGGAGACGCTCTTCAAAATCGTCGGGACGGGGAAACTCGTCCGCTGAGTTCTTCCGAAGGTCACGAAGGACTCCCTTGGAGCCTGCCCGACCACGTTGTTCAGGCGGGGATTCTTAGACATGCCCGCAAGAATCACCTTAATCTATCATGAAAGTTAAACGAAATAAATATTTATACAGCTGACGGGATCGAAAGAGAGCAGAAGGCATAACATTCAGCCAGAGCAGGAAGAACGCCTCAAGTTCCCGGTTGGAAAGTAATATGAATATTTATAAATATTTTTTGTATTTTGTTCGTATAATACCTTCAATATTTAAAGTCCTGATATCCTGCATGCAACCTGGAGTAGGAGGATGTCAATTTAGACTTAAATACTGATCAAGACTTATGAAAAGATACACACCACATCTCGTTTTTTTAATGATACTAATAGGAATTACACAGAGCGCTGCATTAGGTCAGGGGGTAATAAAAGTTGAGAGCGAGGGCGGATATGAATCCTTGGGCAGTGTTTCATCAGCTCTTGACACTGTCTCAGGCTCGGCTGAATTCAGGCCTAAAAAATATGCAGCGAGATATACATGGGAAAAAGCAATATCGCTTCCAGTAGAAATCGTTTATATACCGATAGGACTGTTTTTCGAAGGGACGAAGGCGACAATAAAGTTTGTGGATGAATCTAAACTGATACCAAGATTGAGATATTTACTTACATGTGATGACGGCAGCTGTGGCGTCATACCTACCTATAATTCCCTCTCCGGTGGTGGAATCAAAATATATCAAAAGGGATGGCTCGTTCCGAATTCGAAATTAGACCTTTCACTTTCTGCCGGTCCGAACCGCAGGCAAGCTTACCAGCTGCGTTTCAGAAGCAATAAGTTGTTCAAAAAAGAAATATCTTCAGATTATCGAATACGTTATAGGATGTTACCGGATGAAAGATATTTTTTCTTAAACAACGAAACCGATGAAACCGTTGAAACCAATTTTGCACACGAACAATTTACCGGTGAGGCGAGTTTCGCGAGAGAGTTCGGAAATGGACACAAGCTAAACTTTATTTTCGGTCTGAACGTCAACGGTATACTGGAGGGTAGAGGCAAGATGAGTGACCCGACCTCAGAATTCTTCTCGAAAGAAACCCTTTTAGGATTGGGTGATAAAGTGAAATTGATCCGGTTGGAATTGGGGGCGCAGCATGATTCAAAAAACAGACCCGGAAATCCATCAGGGGGGATAGAAGCTCGAGCGACTGCCGGTATTTATTCTCAGATAGGTGATGATAAGTTCGGCTTTTGGAAGGGTACTTTTGATTTCAAGCATTTCATAAATCTCTTTTATGATCGGGTTCTGATGCTTCGTATAGCCGGCGAAATGACAGAGCCTGTTTCGAGCAGGGAAATTCCATTTTATTATTTGAGCGAGCTCGGTCGAAACGGGACAATAAGAGGATTTGAGCGTGGAAGGTTTCGTGACCGGGACATGGTTCTTGGTTCCCTGGAATACCGCTATCCGATATGGTCAAAAGGGATTGATGCTTTGTTATTCTTGGATGCGGGTAAAGTCTCTCCGGATATTATTAACGACGATTCAAGGAATGAATTTAACCTCAGTTACGGCACGGGAATCCGAATTTGGAGTACGGAAGGATTGGTATCGAAACTCGAGATCGGATGGAGCGCTGACGGCATGCGCATTCATTTTGGTTTAAACTGAGTTCAGCTGGATAGAAAAGAAAAGATGTAATGGCGAAGACGAATGAAATTATTGGCTCAGATGGAATAATGAAAATAGCCGGCTTACTAATAATTCTCTTCTTTTCAATACAGGCTGTTGGCTGTGGTGGTTTTGCACGGTACAAACCACGTGAACCTGTACCTGATGACAAGGTAAGCATTCCGCAACCGGCCGAAAGAGATATAAACGTTTTTGCGGACGGATTCGATATGCAGATATTAGAACAGATTGAGCAATCCTTAGATCTGTCGCGGCAATTGCGAAATATATCCGGGAAGCGCAAAGAGGCTTATAACGTGGATGACTTTGACGAAGTAGCCAACTCGAGCTGGTTCGTTAACAGGAATTTTCTGAAAAAGATGTCTGTTGAGGAGATTATCAAAGGACCTGATAAAGGAAACGGCCCTGATACGTCCGGTGCATGGACGGTTATTCGGGCAAAGTCACAGGGCGTTACACCGGGTTTTCATATTCGGGATAGTCGTGGCGATAAATATGTCATCAAGTTTGATCCGCCGGGATACCTGGAAATGATTATTGGGTCGGAGCTCGTATCGACAAAGTTGTTATTCGCAGCCGGCTATCATACGCCGGAAAATTACCGGATATATTTTCGTCCGGAAATTCTCGAATTAGGGGAGAACGTCAATATTCTTGACGAAAAAGGCACTAAACGGTTAATGACCGATAGTGACTTGGAAGATATTCTCAAGAAGGTGGAAATTCTCCCGGATGGCCGTATTCTCGCACTCGCAAGTAAGTATATCGAAGGGAAATTGCTCGGACCTTTCAAATATAAAGGTACGCGTAAAGATGATCCTAATGATATAATTCCCCACCAGCACCGTAGAGAATTACGAGGTTTGAGGGTCATAGCAGCATGGCTGAACCACTTTGATACCAAGGCAGGAAACTCCATGGACAGCTATGTGAATGAAGGGAATCGGAGCTATGTAAGACACTACTTGATGGATTTCGGTTCGACGCTTGGCAGTGGCGCAATATCTCCTGCAGATACGAGAACAGGGTTTGAAAATTACTTCGATCCTCACGTA